>JANZYY010000211.1 GCA_026419705.1 Fischerella sp. | reverse complement strand
GTCTTACCCTACGGTCAGCTCCTGGGGGGCTTATATGTCATTTGTACGGGTGACGAATGACCAATGACCAATGACTAATGACTAATGACCGATGAATGCAGCGACTAAGATAGAAGCAATTCTTTACTTGACGGGAAAACCGCTGTCAATCAGCGAAATTGCTGAGTATGCCGCTTGCGATCGCGCTACCGCTGAGGAAGGAATTATAGAGTTAATTGATGATTATGCCCATCGGGATAGTGCCCTAGAGGTAGTAGAAACTCCCAATGGCTATTGTCTACAACTAAGGCCTGATTTTCAAGACTTAGTACAAACTCTCATACCAGTGGAATTAGGGGTGGGTGCGTTGCGGACATTAGCAGCGATCGCCTTGAATGGTCCCATGCTGCAAAGCGATTTGATTAACCTACGTGGTTCAGGAGCATATCAACACGTTCAAGAACTAGTTGAACTTGGTTTTGTTAAGAAACGCCGAGATCGTGATTCTCGCTCCTACTCGCTGCAGGTAACACCCAAATTTCATCAGTATTTCCAAATCGAACAACTTCCCTCACCATTCTCTAGCAACCAACAGCAGCAACAACTAGAACTCAAACTAGAATCAGTATCAGAGCCAGAATAGGCTTGTTTGGAAAAGAGGGTAGAACTGGGGTGATGGGGTGGTGATGGGAAAAATAACTACTAACAACTAACAACCAACAACCAACTACTAACCACTCACCCTTGACCAATACCTTTACTTGGGATGAATACCACTCCTAGCCAAGGAAATATGTTTCTACCTTATACAATGGTTTAGAGTAGAATTAGCAACTCCGCCAAAGTAAATTGCCAATGGTGTTTGATCCTGACTTTCTCAATGACAATTTTGAACAACACCCTCATCAGCATCTGAGTGACAGCTTTGAGGAAAACCCCAATCAGTTACTCAAATATTTGCAACATCAACCTCCAGAAGTTTTGGCTAGCGTCGCTCAGTCCGTCAGCCCCGAAATTAAACAAATTATTTCGCAAAATGTCCAAGGGCTGGTTGGGATGCTGCCAGCTGAGAATTTCAATGTCCAAATTACAACAGATCGAGACAATCTTGCTGGTCTTTTAGCTTCAGCAATGATGACTGGCTATTTCTTGCGCCAGATGGAACAAAGAATGCAGTTAGATCATTTAGCTAACAATCATTAGTCAGTTGTCATTTGTCATTTGTTGTCAAGGACGAAAGACTAATGACACTGACTATTTTCTATTTTTTCGGATAAGCTCCTGACTGCACCTTGAACGTTTGAATCCTACCATCACGGCTGATTTCAATTTGCAATTCTTCCCCAACGCTGCTGGACTCCACCATCTTTTGTACTTGGGCAGCAGTTTTGACTGGTTTGCCGTTAAATTTGTGAATTACATCTCCAGGGCGCAGACCGGCGCGCTGTGCTGGTGATTTTTCTAGGACTCCCTTGATGGCGACACCAGTACTCTGTTTAATGTTGAGGTTGTTTTCTTGGTTAATTTGCTGCCTTTTCGTAGGAGAAAGATCTACCATTTCAATTCCTAAAAAGGGATGTTCTACATGCCCTTTCGTAAAAAGTTCCCTAGCAATGCGAGCAGCAGTTTCAATTGGAATCGCAAAACCAAGCCCTTGAGCGTCAGTACGAATTGCAGTATTTACCCCAATTACCTGGCCTTGGTCATTTAACAAGGGTCCCCCAGAGTTACCAGGGTTAATAGCGGCGTCAGTTTGAATGAAGCTGACTCGCTTGTCTGGTACGCCAACCTGAGCGCTGGTACGGTCGGTAGCACTGATGATACCGATGGTGACGGTATTGTCTAAACCCAAAGGATTACCAATCGCGATCGCCCACTGTCCTGGGATTAAATTTTGTGAATTACCCATTGTCACTGTGGGCAATTGCTTAGCCGGAATTTTTACTACTGCTACATCTGTCATGGGATCGACTCCCATCACCTTTCCCTCAAAAGTCCGGCCATCCTTGAGAGTAACTTGTACCTTATCTGTATTTGCGACAACATGGGCGTTAGTGAGAATTTCTCCATTTGCGCCCAACACAAATCCAGATCCCGTTCCGCGTTCAATCCTTTCTTGCGGAATTGGTTGCTCATCTTCTCCAAAAAATCGACGTAAGAGGGGATTTTTAAAAGCTTCTGAGATGGGATTTGCGACTTTGCGTGTGGCATTAATTCGCACTACTGCTGGTCCGGTTTTTTGGACAGCAGCGGCAATAAAATTGACATTATCACCTCTTGTTGCTTCAATACTTTTGCCAAAAGAATTATTAACTACGGTTTCTGGCGGCAAAGCCATCGTCACATTTTTTAACTCCTGGAACGTGTGCTTTTGGGTCAGGAGAAAGGGACTAGCTAACAACACTGCACTACCCCCAAATATGCCACCGCCTACAACCAACGAAAAATAAACGGCCAGTTGTTTTTTTGATAATTTCATATTCATCACGCTCAAGGCACAGTAATGCAGGTGTTAATTTCTAAGTGTAATCAAGCAGTAGACTGCTGGACAGATTAAATTAATGTAAAGTGCAATGAACTTTTTTGGTTTGTTGGTGGCTTACTATTAACTACAGTATCCAGTCGCTGGTTGTTGTTCGCTAGTTCCTAAAACAAAATATAAAATTTAGCTAGAATCGCAAAAATGCTCTCGCAATCCACCAGGTGTTGGTATTGAGTAGTTTATTCTTGCTTTACTTACATACATGACCGTTAGCGATCGCCTATTATTTCTATTTAGCTTTATCTTTACCCTAGGACTAGTATCCACACACCCCCATCCCACACTGGCGCAAATATCCAACTGTCCAACTCCAGCCCTAGAACGTTTTCAGCGTCATAAAGTTGGTCGTGGCGAAACTTTGGAGAGCATCGCCCAACGTTACAATCTCACTCCAAAAACTATCATCGACATCAATCCAGATTTAAAAAATGGTAGGGTGGCTGTGGGTAGCGGCATCCTGATTCCTCCCTACAATGGCTTTATTGTGCAAGTAGCTCGTGGTGAAACTTGGCGAGGACTGGCAGAGAAATACAAAATTCGTCCCGATGTACTATTTGAGTTGAATGGTTGTCGACCACCATCACAATTAGCATTTATTCCGGTAGCAAATCAGTCAAGCGAGCGCAGGAACTTGCTGACATCTTCTGATTCTACCTCTGCTCCTAGCAACAATCCTACTCAATTATTTGGATATCCATTGCCAACTTTAGCACAAGTAGGTTTTCCCTATGGCTGGCAACTGAATCCCCAAAATGGTGAAGTTTTTTTCCACAGCGGTATGGATTTACTAGCCGCTCCGGGAACGCCTGTAAGCGCGATCGCTCCAGGAAAAGTAGTTTTTGCGGGTGAGCAAGGTACTTACGGTAACTTGGCGATCGTTAATCACAGCGGTGGTTTGCAAAGCCGTTACGCTCACCTAGACAGTATCAAAGTCAAGGTAGGTCAACAAGTCAAACAAGGGGATTTGCTGGGAACTGTCGGTACTACTGGACAACCGACTATAAATCAACCCCATTTACATTTCGAAATGCGTTCTAGTTCATCCTTAGGTTGGGTTGCCAAAGATCCAAGAGAATATTTAAAGCCATGAGAAATTTTTTGGCGTTGTATAAAATGGGGATGGACAATGAACCACCAAGACGCCAAGAACACCAAGAATTAAATTTTTCAATGAAAAGAGATGTCTCTGCGGGACGTGAAGCTTTCCTCTGACTGATTTGGTGTTAGAAAAAGCTGATTGCTTGAGTAGATTTAACAATTTTCATGCCTGCATCAGCAAATCTTTCAAAAGCTGCATCTGCTGCTTCTGTGTAATCCACCACACCTGGAACAACGACAGGAGAAGTGCAATCTTCCAGTAGATAAACTTTCTTTGCCAAATTAATATCTACTTGCCGAATTTCTGTTAACAAGTCATCGATTGTCCAAGCAACACAATGACTTTTCGCTTGTCCAGCTATGATAACAGCATCAAATTCTAATAACTGCCGAATCAAGTTTGTATTCTTTTGAGCAATAGGATGACGATCAAAACTTTCCAAAACTTCCGGGCGCAAAACAGAATAGTTTTCGGTGAGTGGATTATTACCTTTGATTTCAAATTGAGTTTGACTATTACGTGCGATGCAGTGGAAAAATACTGCTTCTTCCACCGCTGAAACTAAAGCGTGACCAATTCCACCTAACATAGAATGATAAGGCCAAACCGTCAAGGGATATTTACCGCCTTGGGTTAGTTGTTTAACGTAGTGATAGGCATGTTTTTCTAGAAATTCGTAATCGCATCCCAAACTGAAAGCAACACCAGGGTTGACTTTCCAAATTCCTTTTTCAATATCTGCTGGAATGATGTTTGTTGCAGCGGGTATGGGATGTTCGCCAGCAGCATTCACCCAGAAAATAGGATGGAAAATTTGCATCGCTGTGTGGGTATCCATCGTGGGTATAATCTTTGTAATTACTCCCAAATTGCGATAAATAAATTCACACAGTCGCACATTATCATCAACTGCACCCATACCAGATTTGCCACCTACAAATAATTCAAATTCGGGGATGCAGAAAGTGTTTTGAACATCGATGAGAAGTAAGCAAATACGGGTTTTGTCTTCAGATGCAGGTTTGATGTCATGTTTTTTCGCCCATGCTTGTGCTTCTGGGGCGCGTTGTTGGTAGGGGACACGCCAAACTGCGCCGACTGTTTCGGGGTGAAAGTGGGGAGGAATGGGTAGTTGGGTTGTTGGAGTGTTCATAACTATAGCCTCTTTTATACACCATCAATTTAAGGTTGCACGATCGGGGATGGAATGAATGACAGCAATGAAAGGTTGGTGCATCAAATCATAGTCACTACTAATGGTATTTATAACTAAGTACTGATAACTCAGAAAAACAGCGATCGCTGTTTAGTCAAAAAGCATCAGAAATACATATTTTTACCATTGAGAAAAACCGGTCGTTATCTCACCTTCTCTTTGATTATTTGCCCATATCATTTTTTTGCTAGTTCTTTGCCCAAAAAAGCACCAACTGTGGCAATCTGGGAAACAGAGTGTTTTTTAATCTGATATTTTCGCTACAGCAAAATTACCTAAAAGGTTATGCAAACTCTACCCACACCCATTACTGCAAATGCAGTATCAAGTCAACCTACTTTTGACACAACGATCAGACGGCGAAAAACCCGTCCTGTCCGAGTAGGAAATGTCACCATTGGGGGAGGTCATCCCGTGGTGGTGCAGTCTATGATCAACGAGGACACTCTTGATATAGATGGTTCTGTTGCGGCAATTCGTCGCTTACATGAATTAGGCTGCGAAATTGTTCGTGTCACCGTCCCAAGTATGGCTCATGCCAAAGCCTTGGCAGAAATTAAACAAAAGTTAATCAAAACTTATCAAGATGTGCCCATTGTTGCTGACGTGCACCACAATGGCATGAAGATTGCCTTGGAAGTTGCTAAGCACATAGAGAAAGTACGGATAAATCCGGGACTGTATGTGTTTGAAAAACCAAACCCGAACAGAACCGAATACACCAAAGCCGAATTTGACGAAATTGGTGAAAAAATCCGCGAAACTCTGGAACCATTAGTGATTTCCTTACGCGATCAAGGCAAAGCGATGCGAATCGGGGTTAATCATGGTTCTCTTGCTGAAAGGATGCTGTTCACTTATGGTGACACCCCAGAAGGCATGGTGCAATCTGCTCTGGAATTTATCCGAATTTGTGAATCTTTAGACTTTCACAACTTAGTAATATCCCTAAAAGCTTCGCGAGTACCAGTAATGATAGCAGCCTATCGCCTGATGGTGCAACGAATGGATGAGTTGGGTATGGATTACCCCTTGCATTTGGGTGTTACGGAAGCTGGGGATGGTGAATACGGACGCATAAAATCTACCGCTGGTATTGCCACCTTGCTAGCTGATGGCATTGGCGATACTATTAGGGTATCGCTGACCGAATCTCCAGAAAAAGAAATTCCCGTCTGCTACAGCATTTTGCAAGCCTTAGGGTTACGGAAAACAATGGTCGAGTATGTCGCGTGTCCTTCTTGTGGGCGTACTTTGTTTAATCTAGAAGAAGTGCTCCACAAAGTCAGGGAAGCGACAAAACATCTAACAGGACTTGACATAGCAGTCATGGGTTGCATTGTTAATGGACCTGGAGAAATGGCGGATGCTGACTATGGTTATGTTGGCAAAACCCCAGGCTACATTTCTCTCTATCGTGGTAGAGAAGAAATTAAAAAAGTTCCGGAAGAAAAAGGTGTAGAGGAGTTAATAAACCTGATTAAGGCAGACGGACGCTGGGTAGAACCGTGAAACATTAGGGGTTAGGGGCGAGGGAACAAAAATTATGAATTAGGAAGTTTTCATCATTCATAATTCTCACCTAGCCTAATCCCTATAAGTGGCTACTGGGTTCACCGGATTGCTAAATTTCTTTGCGGAAATAACAAAATATGTTCATCTTGCGCAGTAGTTGCCTGTGTTAGATTGAGCATATTGATACATCATCTTTTGTCCCTCTGGCACAGCTGTCATTATGGTAATTACAAAAAATGGACTTGTTTTGGGTGCTACGGCGGTAACACTATCCACAATCGCGGTTACAAGCCTTGGCATTCACTCGCAAGGACAGGCTATTTTTAAAGATAGTCCCAAAGAATTAGTAGATGAAGTTTGGCAAATTATTGATAGACAATACATAGACGGTACTTTTAATCAGGTAGATTGGAAAGCCGTTCGTCGCGAATACTTGAATAAGTCCTACACCAATAACCAGGAAGCTTATAAGTCCATCCGGGAAATGCTGAAGAAACTGGAAGATCCTTACACCCGGTTTATGGATCCAGAGGAGTTCAAGAATATGCAAGTGGACACTTCTGGGGAATTGACAGGTATTGGAATCCAAATTGGCTTGGACGAGAAAACCAAAAAACTGACTGTAATTGCTCCAATTGACGATACGCCGGCGTTTAAAGCTGGTATTCTCGCAAAAGACATCATCACCAGTATTAATGGTAGAAGCACAGAAGGAATGGATACTAATGAAGCAGTATCCCTAATTCGAGGTGAGCCAGGAACTAAAGTTCACCTGACAATCTTACGGAACGGTCAACAAAAGCAATTTACAATTACACGGGCGCGAATAGAAATTCATCCAGTCGAATATTCCCAAAAGCAGACGCCAGCAGGTAACATTGGCTACATCCGTCTCAAGCAATTCAGTGCCAATGCTGCAAAAGAAATGCGGGATGCGATTAAGAATTTAGAAAATAAACAGGTATCGGGATACGTCCTAGATTTGCGAAATAATCCTGGCGGCTTACTATACTCCAGCGTGGAAATTGCCAGGATGTTGATGGATAGAGGCGCGATTGTTTCCACCATCGATCGTCGAGGTGAGGTTGAACGAGAAATAGCAAACGGGCGTGCTTTGACAAATAAACCTTTGGTAGTATTGGTGGATAAAGGTAGTGCCAGTGCCAGTGAAATTCTCTCAGGTGCTTTACAAGATAACAAACGTGCCATCGTCGTAGGTAGTCAGACTTTTGGAAAGGGTTTGGTGCAATCTGTACGTCCTCTAGACGATGGTTCGGGATTAGCTGTAACAATTGCCAAATACCATACCCCCAGTGGTAGAGATATTAACAAGCACGGTATCGATCCAAATATCGTAGTAAATTTGAGCGACCAGCAACGACAGGAATTGTGGATTAAAGAACGAGAAAAAGTCGGTACCTTAGCAGATCCCCAATTTGCTAAGGCGGTGGAAGTATTAAGTAAAGAAATTGCTGCTAAAGGCACAAGAGCAGGAAATAATTAAATCGCAAGGGATAACAAGTAAACCGTGCGTTAAGCTGTGCTCTAACGCACCCTCAAAATTAATTTTAAGTTTAAACGGGCTGGCACCTGCCAGCTCTAATTAATCCAACACGACGGGCGATCGCATCTGCTTGTGAATCAAAAGGTCCCCACTTTTCGATCGCCTGCGAATTTTTATCCGCAGTCACTTCGTTACTGGCGATGATTTCACAGTTTCCAGCAGGGCGCTTGACAATATACCAGCTTTGTGAATCGCTCATGTTCGATACCAAAAGCAATCTTGTACTTATTTATTTTGCCTCTGGTTGAACTAGTAGTCTGTCAAGACAACTTTGTAGGGTAGAGTAATAAACCGCCATAGACGCG
>JANZYY010000210.1 GCA_026419705.1 Fischerella sp. | reverse complement strand
GCTTCAGCGCTAAAGCGCCAACTACAAACCCCGCAAAGTTGCTTTGGCAAACCACTAGCCTAGTTCTCATACCCTCTCTTTCGCAAGCTTCACTTGGGGTCTTCCCGCTAGGATCGATAAATTCGTCAATCAGTCTTTGAACCTCGTCAATCAGTATCAGAACCAGATGAATCAGTCTTGGAACCTCGTGAATCAGTATTAGAACTTGGTTGACTGAGTTAACGAACTCGCGCGAATATGAAAAACTATCAGATGAGGTTATTTAAATAAACTTATGTCATCCATGCCACAGGTTGTAACTTTTGACCACAATCCAGCTAAAGCGCAACCCATTGGCGTTGCAGTTGTCGGCACGGGATTTGGTCAAAAAGTCCACATTCCTGGATTCCAAGCTTATCCCCGTACCCAGGTAGTTGCTGTTTATCACCGAGATTTAGAAAAAGCCCAAGCCATAGCACAATCCCTCAATATTCCCTATGCCTGCAATACAATTGCAGATATTGTTTCTTTAAGCGAAGTGCAAGCGGTCAGCATCGCCACACCACCATTTTTGCACTACGAAATGGCTAAGGAAGTTTTGCAAGCCGGAAAACATTTGTTACTAGAAAAACCTACAACTCTAAATGCCGCTGAAGCAAAAGAACTTTACTATTTAGCAAAATCAAAAGGCGTCACTGTAACTGTAGATTTTGAATTTCGATTTGTACCGGGATGGCAATTATTTTCTGAACTCTTATCACAAGGGTATGTAGGGAACAAACGCCTAATTAGAATTGATTGGTTAGGTTCTTCTCGTGCTGATGCTTCTAGACCTTGGAATTGGTATTCACAGAAAGATCAAGGAGGTGGTGCACTAGGGTCTTTGGGTTCCCACACCTTCGATTATATACACTGGCTGTTTGGCTCGGTACGCAGATTAAACGCCCGTTTGATTACCGCCATCACTCAACGACCAGATCCCAACACAGGCGAATTAAAGGCAGTCAACAGCGATGATACTTGCATGTTGATGCTAGAATTAGCAGATGGCACACCTTGCCAGGTTTCTATCAGTGCAGTTGTACATGCACCGCGTACTCATTGGATAGAAGTTTATGGCGATCGCGGTACTCTCATTTTGGGAAGCGAAAATCAAAAAGATTATATACATGGTTTCCGTGTTTGGGCATTCCAACCCGGGAAACAGCTAACAGAAATAGAAATTCCCAATAGATTAGTATTTCCCAAAAATTATGCGGATGGTCGCATTTCTGCGTTTATCAGAGTCGTGGATCAATGGGTACAGGGAATTGATCGAGGAGAGGAAATAGTTCCATCCTTGCGAGAAGGAGTTTATTCCCAGTTGTTGATGGATTTATCCCATGAATCAAATCTCACATCCAGTTGGATAGATGTACCCAATTTGGAAGAATTTCTGGAAAGTTAATATCTGATTTCATATTCAAGGGTGAAGGTCTGAGAATTTCCTTCCCTTGATTAAAAATCACCTGATCGGATGAGCCTATGGGATGAAGTCAAATTACCGTCTTTTATCTTAGTCTAGAACTTAACTAGCAATAATTAATCACTAGGGTTGGCTATGAGCGAACCAGCAAGTGCGGATATCAAACTAGCATATAAAACGACAGCAGAAATGGCTTTCATTATAGCCCAGGCTTTGAGTCAAATCAAAGATGAACGGGTGATAGATGAAGTGGTCGCGAGATTGTTCCGAGATTGCGACAATTAATCCCGCGTGCACTTGAATGCTTAATTAATAGCGAGTCAGTACGGTTTAGCCTGTACCAAGTCGCAAGAAAGTGTAGTTTATGCGTAGAGGGGCTTTTGGTATAATAAATCAGCCGTTACTGGGTACAAATCAGCAAACACCCAGTAAATCAAAAGCCCTTTGTTGCACCGTTGTTGGTTCAGTAATCCGATCGAAAGTAATACCAATTCTCAAAAATAGAACTGCACATAGTTGGTAGTGAGTACTTAAGTACTCACTACCAACCAAGAGCATTTGTAGTCATTTTTGGGAGAAACGGTATAAAATTGCACCCAGCAACAGTCAATTGGATTTTATTTTTAACAAAAAAGAGCCAGCGATCGCCGTTGAACAGTTGTGTACCACTTTCACAGTTAGCGATCGCTGACTTTAAAATATGCAAGGACAGACTATTCTACATCAATCCAGATATTTCCTGCCTCCACACGAATAGGAAAAACTGACAGTGGCTTCTGTGGTGACACTACACTCATTGCCTTACCAACAATTGGAGGCCAGGCGATCCACTCTTTGGCTTCACCAGTACGCAGGTCAAAAGCACTGCGATGCCAAGGGCAAACAATCGCCCCATCTGGGGTAATTTTACCTTTTTTTAGAGGCAATTTCAGGTGAGGACAGGCGTTTTCTACCGCATAAAGCTGGCCTTCGTGATTCACAAGCAGTATACTGCGGTTGCCAACTTTTACTACTTGTCGCGCACCAGGAGAAAGTGCGTCAGCTGAAAGAACCTGTGTCCAACTCATAAAGATTTCCTCTCTTAATTAGCCAGTTTTTAGCAAGGCAGTGGGCAATTAGATCTTTGTCTGAATAGCCAAAGTAGCGATAAAAAATAGTCAGTAATTTTGTATTCTACAATTAACAGGCTATAGATTTAAGCCTCAAAAATAAACACATGACACAGGGAAAAATATTGCTCAAGGCTGGCACTTTCTGGACAAAAATCAAGGAGCAAACAGAGCATGCTCGGCAATGCGGCGCACTGATGTCAATACCGACGGAATCTGAATTTATAGAACAGAATGGTGTTTGCTTCCTGGTGCGGATAGCGTCTAACTTGGTTCGTAAGGATGAAGCTAAGAGCAACCAAGAAAAACAAAGCGCCGCTTGTCAAGGGGATTTCAATCCCTTTCTTCCCTACGAGCAAGATTTATTTGTAGCAGACATTTCTGATACCCATGTATGTATATTGAACAAATACAACGTTGTCGACTATCACCTGCTACTAATTACCCGTGTCTTTGAAGAACAAGAAAGCTTGCTGACTTTAGAAGATTTTGCCGCTATGTGGGCATGTATGAGCCAATTCGATGGTTTGGCATTTTACAACTCTGGCAAGATTGCTGGTGCTAGTCAGCGACACAAGCACTTGCAACTAGTGCCTTTACCACTGACACCTACTGGAGTGCGGTTACCGATTGAACCTTTATTAAAATCTGCCCAATTTCATCACTCAATTGCAACTATACCAGAATTTCCTTTTGTAAATGCTTTCGCAACCTTAGATTGTTGCTGGGAACAATCTTCATTTTCAGCTGCTGCTGTAACGCTAGAGTGTTATCATTCTCTGCTACAGGCAGTAGGCTTAGAAAACAATCAACAATCTAGGGCTTACAATCTTTTAGTGACACGAGAATGGATGTTGGTTGTGCCGCGATCGCGGGAGTGTTTCGAGTCTATACCAGTAAACTCCTTGGGATTTGCTGGTACTATGTTTGTACGAAACGAGCAGCAAATGCAAATTCTCAAAAAACATGGACCAATGAGTGTGCTGAAAAATGTTGCTGTGCCCAAGCGCGAAATACAATAGCATTTCTAGTGATTTCAACGATGAGACGATACAATTTCCCAGAGCCGGTCTCAGTGTAACGCACCCCAATTTTTTAAACGGTCACACCTTCCAATTCCTCATCCGTCAACTCATACAAATCGCGCAGCTTCTGCAACTTTTCCTCACTGGTTTGCCAAAAGCCTCGTCCATGTGCTTCTAACATCCTCCCGACTATATTCCGAAAAGCTTCTGGGTTTGCTTTTCGCAATTTCTCCGCCATCTCTGGATCTAGAGCATACGTATCTGCTGCTTGTTCATATACCCAATTATCAGTAAAATCCGCAGTACCGCCCCAACCAATCAATGCTGTCATGCGCTGCGAGATTTCAAACGCACCACCAGAACCTTGAGTTACCATTGCTTCTGCCCATTTAGGATTTAGCAGCTTGGTACGATATTCCATCCGCAGCAAATCATCTAATTTGCGGGGTGTAGTGTCTTTCGAGAAACTTTCGACAAAGCTAGCTGTAACTTTTTTACCGCGGATTTTTTCCGCCGCCTTCTTCAAACCGCCCGTATTGGCATAATATTCTTGAATATCGGTCAAACCGTATTCTACCGAATCAATTTCTTGGACAATGCGATCGCTCGTCTTTAACAACTGATTTAGGACTTCTGGTCTGGCTTGACCTTTATCTTGCCTGCCATAACTAAAGACATTGCGACTTTGCCAAGTATTCCCCAACTCATCGCCAGATTCCCAATTACCGTCAGTGACGCGGTCATTTACCAGCGAACCAAAATCACCTGCTGGATTAGAAAACAACCTTGCAGATGCATTCTCCACCCCTTGTGTCTTCAACGCCAAAGCGTGTTTTCTAATAAAATTCTGGTCTTCCGGTTCATCGGCCTCAGCTGCCCGTAAAAACAAATCATCCAACAACTCGATGATATTGACAAAACTATCGCGGAAAATACCAGACAAATTCCCCAACACATCAATACGAGGATGTCCCACCTCCGCCAAAGGTTTTAACTCATAACGAACAATTCGCCCAGTACCTTCTTTGACCGGTTCCGCCCCAACCAATTCCAACAGAATACCCAGAGATTCACCCTTAGTTTTAATCGCATCCAAACCCCATAGCATCACCGCCACAGTTTCTGGATATTTCCCATGTTCTTGCAGATGCTGAGCAATAATTTGTTGACCGATTTGCCTTCCCCGTTCATACGCTGCGGGCGAAGGCATTCTATAAGGATCTAAAGCATGAATATTCCTACCCGTAGGTAACACACCAGGACCATCTCGTAATAAATCACCACCAGGTGCAGGCGGAATATACTCCCCATTCAAACCGCGCAACAAATTCGTCAACTCATCAGTAGTTTGCATCAACAAATTTCTAACTGCCAATTCCTCCTCTTGGCGATCTTGGCGTCTTGGCGGTTCATTTCCAAAATAAGCCTCCAAATACGCCGCCATTTCCTCCTCATTTGGCGCTTCACCCAACGTATGCAACCCAGAAGAAAACAACCTATTTTCCAAAACTTGCAAATACTCGTACAACTTCACCAGATAATCATTAAAAGCATGAGCGCTAAACATGCGGATATTTTCCGGAGTAAAAGGAATACCCAAACGTCTTGCATCCTCAAATGGACAATCCGCATCTAAACCAGTATCAACAATCTTTTTAGAAATTGCTTCCTTAAGGGCATAATTCTTTTCTGGATCTTCGCGATACTCCGAAATTAAATCCCGCAGCACCACCAATTCTTTATACAAACCTGCACGACCATAGGGCGGTACGTTGTGGGAAATCAACACCCCGTAACCACGACGTTTCGCCAAAATCGATTCGGAAGGATTATTCGCCGCATATATATATAGATTGGGCAAATCTCCTAATAAAATATCAGACCAAGAATAACCCGTATTTCCCAAAGGCGAACCAGGTAACCATTCTACCGTGCCATGCATGCCAAAGTGAACTACAGCATCAGCTTGAAACTGATTTTGTAACCATTTGTAGAAAGCGGCATACTGGGGATGAGGTGTTAAATCTCGTTCAAACATTAACCGCATCGGATCGCCTTGTATCCCCAAAGGTGGTTGTACACCAATCCAGATATTCCCTAGCTGTACGCCACCAATATGGAATTCATCGCCATAGGTTTTAATGCCAGTACCCGTGAGAGATTTCCATTGCTTTTCTATGCGGGAGGTGCGGAGATATCCCAACCATTTTTCGAGGGTTTTAGCATTAACAGTAGGGGTAGTGGTTCTCCCCATCACCTCACCAGCAAGTTCTCCATCTGTCGATCTCGGTTCATCCGCTTCTTTCACCTGCCGAATCAACTCTTCCCCGTCTTCAGGTAAATCACCAACGCTGTAGCCTTGATCTTTGAGTGCTTGCAGGAATTTGAGAAGACTGCGCGGTACGTTTAACAAGGCTGCTGTTCCGACTGCACCGTAACCAGGTGGAAATCCATAGAGAATAATGGCGATTTTTCTTTCAGATACAGGTTTTTGCCGCAGATTTACCCAACTTTTCACCCTGCCAATTAAACGTTGCACCCTTTCGGGAACCAGATAGATGTTTTCTCCTACCAAACCACCAAGGGGGACAGTGTCGATCGCCCCGTCTAGTTCTGGTAAAGCGTATAAAACTACACTTTGCAAGCCACCGATACCTTGGCGCGTCCACGAGTAAATATCCTGAATTAACAGAGGGGCAGCAACGATGTACGGAACATTTTTAGCGGCGAGGATACGTTTTGCTACTTCCACTTGTCGCCCTGCTTCCATCGAACCAGCAGGACCACCAACCAAGGGAAAACCAATAGTCGAGACAATTGCATCCACTTTCACTGCATCGCTGGAAAGGGAGGCTATTTCAACATTACCCTGTTGGCGTTGCTGGATTTCGTAGTCGCTTGTCATCCAATCACGGACAGCGATGTGTCCTTCCACACCGTTGATAAAAATAGGTAGGGGGATTAAACCAGCTTCATCAAAACAACGAATTAGTTGGTTAATGTAAGGTTGTTTAGTGATGACATGCTTGCGGTAGAGGAGAATTCCCACAACTGGCTTTGTAGAAACCCGCCATGGCGTGTCTCTACAAGATTTTTGATACCACTCCAGATATGCTTTAGGAGATTCAAAAAACCCTTGATCATCGGGATGGAGTAACCCCATGTTGGGGGTTTCGACGGGTGGGGGAATATCACCGACTTTTATGCCTAAGTATTTTTCTGCCAGTGTCCAGAATAAAGCCGCAACGTTTTCTGAACCGCCAGCGTTCCAGTAACTATAAATAATTAACCAGTTGCGTAAATCTTGAACTTTTTGCACTGGCACAAACTTTAACAGTTTTGGTCCTATTTTTAGAAAGCTAATATAACCTGCTAATCTGTCTTCTTCTCGTCCTTGGCTGAATTTGTCGAGAATGAACTTGACTGGTTTGGGCATACCTTTGGGTTTGTCACCAATGGCAAAAGCACCCAGCTTGTTAAGACTCAGCAATTCTAATGCAGACTCAAAGATCAGACGAATAGGGATTTGGCTGAGGCGATCGCGCAACCACAAAACTTGGTCATAATCAAATATCAAACTGCCAAAAAACACGTCAGCGCCAGCAAGTGCTGCTTCTACCTCCGCACGCTTGCTAGTAATGTCGCGATCGCTAAACACTCGAATATCCAACTCTGGACAACTTGCGATCGCCAAATCGGCCGCTTTTCGATACAAGTCGGCGTTGAAAGATTCAAACCCTGCAATCAAGACGATGCGTTTCATGTCCTTGAGTGAATTTAACTTTCTTATTTATTCTAAATTCGCTCTCAGGGTAAAGATGTCTTTTTAGGTGGGCAGATGAACAATGTTTTTTTAGTGCCTTGGTGGTTCAATAAAATTTATTGTTTCACCACATAGACACCAAGACACGAAGAAAATTTATTGTTTAGTATTGCACCACCAAAGGGCTACTGTGGATCCTTGACTCTTTCAATTCGCCGCAGCCTGCGCTTCTTGATAAATTACTTCCTGAAACTGAATCACGTCTTTTTGCGGATCGGCGTGGGAAACTTTCACTAAAACTTGTTCCCCTAGATTTACAGAACGCCGGAAAGACATTGGTAACTGCAAGCCCAAATCTTCTAAAAGAATTAGTGCTAACCCGCTATCTTCTCTCAACCACATCAGCACTGTTGCATGCCAAATTTTTTCTGGGTTGCGGCGCAGATATTCTAATGCCCAATATCTATTAGTTTGCCGTTCTACCATTGTCACTTCTTGGGTAACGGTGCTGACACTCATCATCACTTCTTTGAGTTGTTCGGCTGAGAACGGTAAAACATCACCTCGTAAGTGTGCTTTCAGTTGAAAGTGAGTTAGCAAGTCACTGTAGCGGCGAATGGGAGAAGTGGCTTGAGTATAGGTATCTAAACCCAAACCGGCGTGACGTACAGGTGTGATGCTCATTTCGCTTTTAGGCATGCAGCGGCGCATTGCACAAGCACGCACAAAGCCTGCTGGTAGCTGAGTTAACTCCTCTTCCGGCGGTAGCTCGGGTTGTGGCTGACCGCGAAAGGGTAGGGGAATATTGTGAATTTGACCGTAACGAGCGGCTACTTCACCGGCTAAGATCATCATCTCGGCTACTAGTTGCCTGGAGGCGGAGTCATCTAAAACATTAATGCTGATC
>JANZYY010000209.1 GCA_026419705.1 Fischerella sp. | reverse complement strand
CGCGGACTCTAGCCAGCGCCTGGTTCACTATCTCAAGGTAGCCCTCTATGATTGGTCGAGATAAACCCCCAACAGCTCAAGAAACCTTTATGCAAATGGCACAAGCAGCTGGACTAAGAGGTCGGCTGCTTGTCACCGTCGGTATTCTCATTTTGATTCGCATGGGTATACATATACCCATACCAGGAATTGACCGACAGCAATTTGCGGCTGCAATTAATAGCAATAATCAGATATTCAGCTTTTTGGATATCTTTTCTGGAGGCGGACTTTCAGCATTGGGAGTCTTTGCCTTAGGCATTCTGCCTTACATCAATGCTTCAATTATCATCCAATTGCTGACTGCTGCAATTCCAGCTTTAGAAAACCTACAGAAAAATGAAGGTGAAGCCGGAAGACGGAAAATTTCTCAAATTACACGCTACGTGGCTTTAGGTTGGGCAATCCTGCAAAGCATATTCTTGGCAGCATTCTGGCTGAGACCTTTTGCTTTGAACTTTGGGCCTATTTTCGTGCTCGAAACAGCTGTTGCTTTGGTGGCTGGTTCGATGTTCGTGATGTGGGCATCAGAAGTGATTACAGAGCGTGGCGTTGGTAACGGTGCATCTTTGTTGATTTTTGTCAATATTGTCGCAACACTGCCAAAATCTCTCAGTGATACTATCGCTTATATCCAAGGCAGCGGTCAGGAAATCGTTCGTGAAAGAGTCGGTCCAGTAATTGTGTTAGTTCTGGTTTTCCTAGCAACAATTATTGGTATCGTCTTTGTTCAAGAAGCAGTCCGTCGCATTCCGATTATTTCAGCGCGTCGCCAAGTCGGTCGGCGTGTTTTTGCTGAGCAGCGTAGCTATCTCCCCTTGCGTCTAAATCAAGGTGGAGTCATGCCGATTATTTTTGCGGCGGCAATCTTGAGCTTGCCCCTGTTTATTGCTAATTTCACGAAAAATCCCGAACTAGCCAACATCATCAACACCTATTTGAGTCCTGGTGGCTCTCAGTCTTGGGTTTATGCCCTTGTCTATCTGGTTTCAATTGTTTTTTTCAGTTACTTCTATTCTTCTTTGATAGTCAACCCAGTTGATGTAGCCCAGAACCTCAAGAAAATGGGTTCCAGTATTCCTGGTATCCGTCCGGGTAAAGCGACAAGCGAATATATAGAGCGCGTTTTAAATCGACTAACTTTTTTGGGTGCTATCTTTTTGGGTTTGATTGCTATTATCCCCACAGCAGTCGAAAGAGCTTTAGGAGTACCAACATTTAGAGGACTGGGTGCTACTTCTTTGCTAATTTTGGTTGGTGTGGCGATTGATACAGCAAAACAAGTTCAAACCTACGTCATCTCTCAGCGCTATGAAGGAATGGTGAAACAATAGTGACGCGATTAATCTTCTTGGGACCACCAGGTGCAGGTAAAGGAACTCAAGCTAAAACATTAGCAGATGACTGCAAGATTCCCCATATTTCTACGGGTGACATTTTGCGGCAAGCGTTAAAAGAGCAAACCCCTTTGGGTGTTAAGGCTCAAAGTTATATGGATAGGGGTGAGCTTGTTCCCGATCAACTCGTGCAGGAAATGGTGGAGGAACGTTTGGGGAAACCAGATACTAAGTCAGGTTGGATTTTGGACGGCTTTCCCCGTACTGTCAAGCAAGCAGCTTTTCTAGAGGAATTACTGCAAAAGCTAGATCAAGATGGACAAAAGGTAGTCAATTTGGATGTGCCAGATGATGTCGTAGTGGATCGTTTATTGCAACGCGGACGAGCTGATGATACAGAAGAAGTGATTCGCCGCCGTTTAGAAGTCTACCGCTCTGAAACTGCTCCCTTGATTGAATACTACCGCGATCGCCATCAACTATACACCATTGACGGCAATCAGTCCCAAGAAGAAGTCACAGCCGAACTTAAGAAGCTCATTTATTCCGAGTCTTGAATGAGGGAATCGGAAATTGGGCATGGGGAATAGGTGAAAATGATGAATACGATGGGGCTGAAAATTTTATAATTCATTAATTTTTATGCCCCATGCCCCTTTCCCCTTGCCCCATATCTAAGCAGATGCACGTAAATCTTGGCTAAGATATATTAATAGACTGTTGATATATTTATCGAAATATGTTCTTTCGCAGCTAGAAATAGCAGCAAAGAATAGAAAAATGTTGCGTTGAGGAAAAAACAAATTGTCTAAGCAAGATTTGATTGAAATGGAAGGTACTGTGACAGAGTCATTGCCTAACGCTATGTTTCGCGTTGACTTGGACAATGGCTTTAACGTCTTAGCTCACATTTCCGGCAAGATTCGCCGCAATTATATCAAGATTTTACCCGGCGATCGCGTCAAAGTTGAGCTAACTCCCTACGACCTAACTAAAGGTCGGATCACTTATCGACTAAGGAAAAAGTAAATATATGTAGAATATTATACTATACAACCAACGCTGTTGGTTTTCTTAGAATAATTTAACTGAATAGTTTCCGAAAAAATGCTATAATTTAATATTTGGAGTCAATTAGCAAAGACATGAAAGTCAGAGCTTCAGTCAAAAAAATGTGTGAAAAGTGTAGCGTGATCCGTCGTCGGGGTCGCGTCATGGTGATTTGTCCCAATCCCAAACATAAGCAACGCCAAGGTTAGAGCAAAGTGGAGCTACTTTTTTACTTTTTTGGAATTGGCGAGTTGATGGCAGCAAAATCACCTTAAACAATAACTTACATCACTAGCGAGCAACATAGGGAGAAAATTGTTGTGGCACGTATTGCCGGAGTAGACCTTCCACGCGATAAGCGCGTCGAAATTGGTCTAACTTATATTTACGGAATCGGTTTATCAAGGTCGCGGGAGATTTTAGCAGCTACGGGTGTCAATCCAGACACTCGTGTTAAAGATCTCAGTGATGCTGACATCGCAGCCCTGCGAGCAGAAGTAGAAAACAAATATCAAGTCGAAGGCGATTTGAGGCGCTGGGAAGCATTGAACATCAAGCGCCTAATTGAGATTGGTACCTATAGAGGGCGCCGTCATCGCATGGGCTTACCAGTCAGAGGACAAAGAACTCGCACCAATGCTCGAACCCGACGTGGGAGACGGCAAACAGTGGCCGGTAAGAAGAAGGCACCAGGGAAATAAATTTTTTGCCATGCTTGCCTGGAGCAAGCTTTACATTCATCAAATTACACCGATATGGCGCGACAACCAAGTAAAAAAACCGGGAGCAAAAAGCAAAAACGCNACGTACCAAATGGTATTGCTTACATTCAGTCTACTTTCAACAATAGCATTGTCACCATCGCCGATCAAAACGGAGATGTGATCTCTTGGGCAAGTGCTGGTTCTAGCGGTTTTAAAGGAGCAAAAAAAGGAACTCCCTTTGCAGCCCAAACAGCAGCTGAAAGCGCAGCACGTCGAGCTATCGATCAGGGAATGCGCCAAATTGAGGTAATGGTAAGCGGTCCAGGAGCAGGTCGAGAAACCGCTATCCGGGCGCTCCAAGGGGCAGGACTGGAAATTACACTCATTCGAGATATTACCCCAATTCCTCACAATGGCTGCCGCCCCCCCAAACGCCGTCGAGTTTAAACACGACTTGCAGGGTGGTAAGGGCAAACAAGCTGACTGAATCGATTTGAGATTTTAGATTTGGAAATACCCTCAATCATGAAGTTTCAGCAATGAAACAAATCATAAATTGACAATAAAATCATCAAACCCTCGCTCGCAGCATGGGGTTAATCTGAAATCACCAATCAAAAATCCAAACATCAGCTGGCACTTGCCTATCCCCTCACACGCATAGTGGCCGTCCGAAGTTCATCAGCTCCCCGTTTGCTACGTAGGGCTGCTAAACTTCGGAAAACCTAAAAAAATATAGCGCCTGTAAGCTTTTTGAGGTGTCAAACTTGAACTGTTACTTACTACTGGACAGGTAGTTTGGTAGAACTCAAGCCCAAGGCATAAATCCAAATTCGTAGGCAACAAATTTGCCTATTAGCTAAGACCTGAGAACAAGGGAGGCTACTCCGTGGCGCAGTTTCAAATTGAATGTGTAGAGTCTAATACAGAGGAAAGTAGGAGCCACTACAGTAAATTTATTCTAGAACCTCTAGAGCGGGGTCAAGGAATTACCGTCGGCAACGCCCTAAGACGAGTATTGCTGTCCAATCTAGAGGGTACGGCAGTTACAGCTGTGCGGATAGCGGGGGTGACACACGAGTTTGCCACCGTTCCGGGTGTAAGAGAGGATGTACTAGAAATCCTGATGAGAATGAAGGAAGTTATCCTCAAAAGCTATTCCGCTCAGCCCCAAATTGGCCGCTTACTCGTGACAGGGCCAGCTACAGTCACAGCCGCACACTTTGACTTGCCTAGTGAAGTAGAAGTTATCGATCCGACCCAATACATAGCAACTCTGGCTGAAGGGGGAAAGCTAGAAATGGAATTTCGGATTGAAAAAGGCAAGGGCTATCGTACTGTAGAGCGAGGTCGTGAGGAAGCTACATCATTAGACTTTCTCCAAATCGACTCGGTGTTTATGCCAGTTAGAAAAGTCAACTACAGCGTTGAAGAAACCCGTGGTGATAATGGAATGCCCAAAGATCGACTGCTGTTAGAAGTTTGGACAAATGGTAGTGTTAGCCCCCAAGAAGCCCTCTCCTCAGCAGCAGGAATCTTGGTAGATTTATTCAACCCTCTGAAAGATATTGATATTAGACAAACAGAAACAGACTCTGTAGATGAATTAGACCCAACCGCCCAGATTCCCATTGAAGAGTTGCAGCTTTCTGTGCGAGCTTATAACTGTCTGAAGCGGGCACAAGTTAACTCTGTGGCAGACTTATTAGATTACACCCAGGAAGACCTGTTAGAAATTAAAAACTTTGGTCAGAAGTCAGCTGAAGAAGTAGTTGAAGCTTTACAGCGACGCCTAGGGATTACCCTACCAACCGAAAGGTCTCCTAAACATGGTGGTTAATGGCTAATGGTTAATAGCTAATAGCTAATGGCATTAATAATAATTAGCAATTAGTAATTAGCGATTAGTAATTATCCAGGTAAGCGTTATCATTCATGGTTGATTAATTATGCGTCATCGTTGTCGAGTCAAAAAACTCAGCAAACCTGCCGATCAGCGTCGCGCTCTTTTGCGAGCGCTAACCACCGAGCTGATTCGTCATGGTCGAATCACTACTACTTTACAGCGAGCTAAAGTAGTTCGAGCCGAAGTAGATAAAATGATTACCCTAGCCAAAGACGGCTCGCTTGCAGCACGCCGTCAAGCCCTCGGCTATATCTACGACAAAGACCTTGTTCGGGCTCTATTTGAACAAGCTCCCACTCGTTATGGCAATCGTCAGGGCGGATATACCCGCATCCTGCATACCGTACCTCGTCGTGGCGATAACGCTGAGATGGCAATAATTGAACTGGTTTAAGTTCTCAGTCATTAGTCATGAGTCAAATTTTGTTCTTTGTTGATTGATGGTTGTTGATTGGAAGAAACACCAAACAACAAACAACAAACAACCAACAACTAACAACAAGCGAATGACAGAGGACAAATAACAAAATTCCTATGTTAGAGAGCCACCAGCCTACACAAAAAGAGCGAGTCGCCCTGGTAATTCAATACCTGGGCACTCATTTTCATGGCTGGCAACGGCAACCACAACATCGAACCGTGCAGGAAGAAATAGAAAAAGCGATCGCTGCTGTACTAGGCCATCCTGTGACATTACACGGTGCGGGACGTACCGATAGTGGAGTTCACGCAGCCGCTCAAGTAGCCCATTTTGATACTACTAGTAAGATTCCCGCTCACAAATGGGCAACAATTCTCAATAGCTACCTGCCTAAAGATATATTGATTCGGGCTTCAGCAAGTGTGAGTCCAGATTGGCACGCTCGTTTCAGTGCGGTGTATCGACGGTATCGCTACACCATAGACACTGAAGAAAAACCGAACTTGTTCACCAGAGCTTTCAGCTGGCATTATTATTATGCACCTCTGGATGAATCTTTAATCCAGGCAGCACTGAAACCCCTGCTCGGACACCATCATTTAGCGGCGTTTCACCGCTCCAACTCAGGGCGCAAGCATTCCTGGGTAGAGATACAAGCAGCAGAATGTTACCGCAACGGTTCATTTATCCATATTGAAATTCAGGCAAATGGATTTTTATATGGCATGGTACGGCTATTAGTTGGAATGTTAGTACAGGTAGGTACAGGAGCGCGATCGCTCACTGACTTTACCGACCTCTGGAAAAACGAACGCCGAGAAGAAGTGAAATATGCTGCACCTGCCCACGGCTTATGCTTATTGCGAGTCGGCTATCTAGATTTTCCTTTCCCCAAAGAGGTCTGGTTTGACACTCAGCCACTGTTTGTCATTGGTCAAGAATCATTAGTCAATCGTCAATCGTTGGGTACTGGTGGTCTTCCCAAACAACAAAAAACAAACAACTAGCAACAATCAAATCACAAATGACACTCAATAAAACATACCTTCCTCCAATTAATTCCCTGACGCATGAGTGGTACGTAGTAGACGCCACCAACAAACGTCTCGGTCGCCTAGCTAGCGAAATTGCTATGATTTTGCGAGGCAAAAATAAACCCGAATATACACCTCACATGGATACAGGCGACTTCGTCATCGTCATCAATGCTGAAAAAGTTGTCGTCACCGGAAAAAAACGCACCCAAAAAGTTTACCGCCGTCACTCCGGTCGTCCCGGCGGGATGAAGATAGAAACTTTTGCCAAGCTACAAGGGCGCTTACCAGAACGGATTATCGAACACGCCGTTAAAGGTATGCTACCCAAAAATACCTTGGGACGGAAGTTGTTCACTAAACTAAAAGTCTATGCCGGCCCCACTCATCCCCATGCAGCTCAAAAACCCAAAGAATTAAAAATTAATACCATTCCAGGAGAACAAGATTAATGCAAACAACAGATAACACTAGCAGCCGCGCAATGTACTGGGGTACTGGTCGTCGTAAATCCTCAGTGGCACGAGTACGCCTAGTTCCGGGTAGCGGACAGTTGATTGTCAATGGTAAACCCGGAGATTTGTATTTCCAATTCAATCCTACTTATCTAGGTGCAATGAAAGCACCTCTAGAAACATTGGGACTAGAAAACGAATACGATATTTTGGTGAAAGCCGAAGGTGGTGGCTTAACTGGACAATCAGATGCTATTCGTTTGGGAGTAGCTCGCGCTCTGTGTCAACTCGATCCAGAAAATCGCTCACCTTTAAAAACTGAAGGCTACCTTACCCGTGACCCCCGAGCAAAAGAACGGAAAAAATACGGCTTGCACAAAGCCCGCAAAGCGCCCCAATACTCCAAAAGATAAGGGATTGGGGATTGGGTATTGGGTACTGGGTATAAGGTATCAGGGATCGGGGATTGGACAATATAAGATTTATTCATTCCTAATCTCTATTCCCCAGTCCCTAGTCACCAGTCCCTAGTCCTAAATTAAGCACCAAAGTTATAATTTATATAGATTCACCTGACAAAAGAACAATGCCTAAACCTGGAATTCATCCCCAGTGGTATCCAGAAGCTAAAGTTTACTGCAATGGTCAAGTTGTAATGACCGTCGGCTCCACAAAGCCGGAATTGCACGTAGATGTTTGGTCTGGAAACCACCCTTTTTACACTGGTACTCAGAAGATTATTGACACTGAAGGTCGCGTTGAGCGCTTCCTTCGCAAGTACGGCATGAAAGGCGACCAAGCTGGCGGCAAAAAGAAAAAGTAGCGGGTTGGCTCTGCTATTAACGACGACCCTGCCACCGCTGGGTCGCTTGTTGTTTGATCTTGCCGAGCCAACTCGTTATTTGAAGGAGCAATCGCACTCTCATGGCTGAACAATATTTACTGGAGAAACTCAAATCTGTTGAACAAACTTTTAATGAATTGACCCGTCGCCTTGCCGATCCTGATATTGCCAAAAATCCTGATGAGTATCAAAAAGTGGCTAAGGCCCGGTCTGGGTTAGAAGAGGTAGTCACTACCTATGAAACTTGGAAAACAGCCCAAAATGAATTAATAGGGGCGCGTCAAATCCTGAAAGAATCTCAGGGCGACCCGGAATTGCAAGAAATGGCAGCCCTGGAAGTTCAGGAATTAGAAGAAAAAATAGAATACCTAGAACATCGCCTGAAGATATTACTGCTACCCCGCGACCCCAACGATGATAAAAACATCATGCTAGAAATTCGGGCGGGTACTGGTGGTGATGAAGCTAGTATCTGGGCGGGTGACTTGTTACGCATGTACTCTCGCTACGCCGACA
>JANZYY010000208.1 GCA_026419705.1 Fischerella sp. | reverse complement strand
AGATGTGTATAAGAGACAGTGCTACTGCAAGCAGGGGCGGATGTAAATTTGAAAAATCAAGGTGGCTATACAGCTTTGATGCTAGCAGAGTTTAATGGCTATACAGATGTGGTGCAGCAGTTGCAGGCGGTAGGTGCACAGGAATAAATATTTAATACTCCTAGCTGTCTTGAAATGCTGTGCGAACCTCCGCGTTAACTTTGCGAACCTCTGCGTTTTTAAACGCTACCATTATAGGCAAATCCGTACCAATTTATATGATTTTTCCCAGATAAAAATTAGAGACTTTCTCTCGCGTATATATCAACACTCAGGAGTCTAGAACCATGCAGTATCGGCATAGTGAATAACCCCCAAGCCAAACCTGTAACCAACCCAAACAAAGTCACAACATAATTATTAAAACTCCACCACTCCAAAACCTCCGCTGCCAATTCCAATGCATAAGCCATCATCAACACACTAGCAAGCGCCGCCCCACTCCAACCATACTGATGCAACCAGTAATTACCCTTACCTGTGGTCACGCCATACAGTAACCTGGTCAGCAGCAAACCCACCACCGTACCGTAACAACGCATACACACAGCCATAATAAACGGTGCTGCCAAAACTATCCCCATTTGCGGTTGCGGACACACGTGACGACCCATGAAATAAATGATATCTGCAATCATAGGTAAGATTGGCAACTTGGATGCGGCAAGAAAAGGAGCAGCAACTGGCCCTACTACCATCCCCGCCAATAGGAAGTCTGCGATCAAACTTACCCAACGAATTTGTAACTGTGTTTTGGAAGCTGCTCCTTGTATCATCTCTACCTTTGTTTCCTTTGCGCGTCTATGTGGTTGGTTTCATGATTCACCATTATCATAAAACTTAACAAATCTTAGCGCTTCAGCGCTAACTACAAACAATACTTACCCAGCAATTTTGGTTTGGTGGAGTACTAGTCATTGCTCGTTGGTCATTGAAGTACTGATTTTTTCTATGCCCGATCCCCCTACGAAAATCCTAAAAAATGAGGGCGAGCAATGCTCACCCTGAATCAAAAATAGGGGAAAGGTTAAAGAAACACCTTATTTCTAATTTCCTATCCCGCCTTGACAGTATACGGACTCGTCAATTTATCCAACTGCTGTACCAACATACTCAGGAACAACCCTACATCTGTCACGACACCGAGCGATTCTATCGAACCCCGATCGCTTAACTTCGTCACCACTGCTGGGTTGATATCAACACACACCATCTTCACACCCGCAGGCGTCATATTGCCTACACCAATTGAGTGCAGCATCGATGACAGCATCAAAATCATCTCCGCACCTTTGAGTAGTTCGGCGTATCTTGTTTGCGCTTTAATCAAATCCATTTCGGTATCAGGTAAGGGTCCATCATCACGAATCGAACCAGCGAGGCAGAAAGGTACGTTATTCTTGACACACTCATACATTACCCCACTTTGAATGACTCCGGCTTCCACGGCTTTAGCAATGCTACCGTAACGCCGGATGGTGTTAATTACCTTGAGGTGGTGGCGGTGTCCGCCGCGTACTGCGACGCCTCGCTTCATATCGACACCGAGGGAAGTACCCATAATCGCTTGCTCAATATCGTGAACGGCGATCGCATTTCCTCCCAACAGCACCTGCACGTATCCTTCACGAATTAGTCGCGACAAGTGTTCGCCGCCGCCCGTGTGAATCACCACCGGGCCGGCTGTGACAACTACTTTACCCCCCGCATCGCGGATTTTACGTAATTCCCAAGCCACTTGCTCAACAACCAATTCCACACGTCGTTCGCTGGAAACTCCTGCTGACATAAAGCTAAATTCCTCAGCATTGCGTTTTTCCCGCGACTCTGGTTTGCGGATGGTGCGGATACCTTGCACATCGACAACGACTCGATCGCCTACTTCTAAATCGCGCAAGATTTTACACCGCGCTACAAACCCTTGGGGAGTTTGGGAAATAGCGATCGCTGCATCCATGCGTTGATTTTGCACCTTTATCCACTCACCATTGACTCGCACTTCGGTAGGATAAATCGTGCTAACGTAAAAATCATCGGGAGCGACACCAGCTATAGTAACAGGTTCCAGCTTGGCATCCCGTTCGTCTTGGGGCAAATCTACCGCACCCAAATCAATTAATTGCGAGATGATTTCCTCCATCACCTCGTGGGAAGGTGCGGATATCTTCACCTCTGCTGTGGAAGTACTTTGTCGCTGTTCTCCCAATTGAAAGTTCAGAACTTGGAAGCTACCGCCATTGTCTACAACCAAATCCAAAGCGCGGTTAATTAAGCCGGCGTCGAGCAGGTGTCCTTGCATGCGAATCACACGACTTTCAACCGGTGCATTGGCGTGAACTTCTTCTCTGACTGGTTCTGTTACCCGCAGTGTTAGACATTTCGCCGCACCACCGGCTTTGAGAAATTCTGTGAGCGGCGTTTCAATGACTTGAAAACCAATCTCGGTCAAACGCGCTTTCAGTACATCGCTAGCCTTGTTCAATATAATAGTGCGATCCACATTCACCGCATTGCAGGCGAAGTTCACTGCATCAGCCTCGGTAACTACTATCCGCTTTTCTGGTGCTACTCGCATTTCAATTAAACGGTTGGAGTAGGAATCAAAAGCCGCAGGATAGTAAAGCAAATAGCCATCTGTTAATGGACAAAAGCAAGTATCTAAATGATAGAAACGCTCATCTATCAACCGCAGGGATAACACCTCGATATCCAGCCATTTTGCTAGATAGGGATGAGAATCTAATTCTGAGCGAAAGCCGTATCCCGCCCATAGCCAACGTCCTTCCCGATCTAGCAGTGCGTCTCCCGCACCTTCAAACGGCAGATCCTTTGGCAGTTCATAGACTTTGTAACCATTTTCTTCAAACCACTGCTTAAAATACGGTTCTTCTCCTTGACGCTCTTTATGTAAAAAGCGGCTGAGAACGACCGTATCCCCCAAAACTAAACCAGCATTTGCCGTAAATACCATATCAGGCCAGCCTATTTGGGGTGGTACTAGCTCTACAATTGCGTGTTCTTTGAGGATATGGTAAAGTTTCTGCCACTGTTCCACAGCGCGATCGCGCGATGACTTGTGAATATTCCCCTCCATCCAGGGATTAATTACATAGTCCACATCGTAGTGGTCGGGCGGACACATTAAATAGCGAATTCGGGAAGTCATAAATAATGTCACTAGCCTTATAGATGCGATTGGTTTATGACTGAGTACTAATTTGTGCTGAGTCTATTGTAAAATTTACTACTACAGTTCCGGTTTTGATAGTTGAGCTATCAAAAAGTATCCCTCCTATTCTATATACCTACAGACACCAAAATTTTTGAATATTAAAATTCCCTTTGTGTCTTTGTGCCTTAGTGGTAAACAGAAGCACCTCTTAAACCACCAAGACACCAAGATAACAAGAAATTCTAGCTGGCAAAGTATAAAAATTTAGTTTTCAGGGCAGAAACAATTGCTGTAAAATAAGAAATAGGAGGAAAATTGCCAAGCTGTCCTCATTTTAGACCTGTGCCAAGTTATTCCAACCCAGAATTGCATCCAAGCGTCACAGCACATCGCGATCGTGGTTTGCAAAAAATCCTTGAGCGCCTGATCGCAACAATGGAGCGTGATGAATTAGTTAGACAAACAACGAACCGCCTTAGAGATTCGCTTCAGGTCGATCGCGTGGTATTGTATTACTTTTACTGCCAATGGCAGGGACAGGTAACATTTGAAGCTTTAAATGCTAGTGAATTTTCCATCCTTGGTTCAACAGGTCCTGATGATTGTTTTAATCATGAGTATGCCGCTATGTATTTGGCAGGACGGGTAAAAGCAATACCTGATATTGAATTAGAACCAATTGCTAACTGCCACCGAGATTTTCTCCGTAGCTTGCAAGTTCGTGCTAATCTGGTTGTGCCAGTCTTGACTGCCAAGGGATTATGGGGATTGTTGATAGCGCATCACTGTCAAGCACCTCGTTGTTGGTCACAGGCGGATATGGAGTTGATGCAAAAAGAAGCACAACTTCTAGCAACGGCTCCTTGTATTCAAGAGAGTTAGTTGTTTGTTGGTGGTTGGTGGCCGGTAGGAAACAATGAAAAGGGGACTTTTAGATAAAAATTCTCCCCTTAAAAAGGAGGGGTGAGGGGGATCCAGCAAAGAATTTAGATATTTCTCAAACATCCTCTGAAATTCACGATTTGTTGGCAGTTACTTATTCCTATAGACGCCCTTTACTCGGCTTCCTGTAGAGTACAACAACCATCAAACAACAACCACCAAACAACAATCACTTAAAAATGCTACCTTGGGAAACTGTGACTTAACCTGCACTTCCCCAATTATGCCTTACCTGACATCAGCCAGCGCTATTCGTTCTCTGGTTTCTGAATATACCAGAAGCTCCACATTGTGGATAGATACAGAAGTTGCTGATTACAAAAGTAGCAATCCTAGATTGTCGCTGATTCAGGTACTAGATGACCCTACAGATATGAGCGGCGATCGCATTTACATTCTGGATGTACTGGATTTACCGGATGTCGTCGCTGAATTTATTGAACAAATCATGATTAATCCGGCGATTGAGAAGGTATTTCATAATGCTAACTATGATTTGAAATTTTTGGGGAACAAAAAAGCCAAAAATGTGACTTGTACTTTAGAGATGGCAAAAAAAATCCCTTACTATATTTTGCCATTACCAAACTACCAACTGAAAACTCTTGCCTCTAAGTTGTGTAATTTTCAATCTATTGATAAACAGGAACAAGCTAGCAATTGGGGACAGCGACCTTTAACAGAAGAGCAAATAGAATATGCTTACCTAGACTGCATTTATCTAGCTCAAGTACACACGCATTTGATAGAACTAAATGCCAAAATTAATCCCGACCCTGCTACGGAAGATTTAATCGCACTGACAGCAAGATATCAAGAAATTGAGGAATCTCGGAAACTGTTGAATTCAGAATACGAACATTTGCAAGAGCGAATTAAAAAAGCTATGCAAGCTCAAAATATATCTGAAACTTCTGATTTAAAGCTAACTGGATACGAGCGGACAACAGTAAAAGTATCATTCTCAGAGCTAGTTAGATTTATACAAACTCAGGATATTCATTTAGATTTCCCCATTACATTAACTCAAAAAATGCAAAAAGATTTAGGAGAAAATTTGGATAAATTATCTGTAGATGTAGAAAAAAATACAGTTTGGCGATTGACTGGCAAAACTCCAGAAAGTATCAATGAAAATGAGTAAATTTAATTTAAAACCATAACAAAAATTCTGGGAAAATACGATTAAATATTAATGACAGAGAGTAGCAAAGTTATCAAGAAAATTTACTTATACTAGAACAACTTATGAAATTGCGGTTAGAGGAGCAGAAATTCACAAAAGTTGCAGTTGGCATAGCTGCGCTTACCGCATTTGTCAGCATCGGCATTGTTTCTTGTGCAAAGAACAACGATGTACTAGTAACAGAAATTGGAGTAAGTGCTCCCAACAGTCCAGTCGCCAAACCATCAAAAGCAGAAGATTTTTATACTCAAGGCCAGTACAAGCATATCCAGGGAGACTCTCAAGGCGCGATCGCAGCTTATACCCGCGCACTTCAAATCAATCCTAGGTATGCTGCGGCCTACAATGGTCGGGGACTAGTTCAATTCGATATTGGAGACAAACAGAAAGCGATCGCAGATTACAACCAAGCCATTAATCTTGCTCCTAACTACGCCGAAGCCTACAACAATCGCGGTAACGCCCGCGCCGCTACAGGGGATCTCAATGAAGCAATTGCAGATTACAGCGAAGCCATTCGTCTTGCTCCTAACTACGCCGAAGCTTTCAACAACCGCGGTAACGCCCGCGCCGCCACGGGAGATCGAAAAGGTGCTATTTCAGATTACGACCAAGCTATTCGCCTCAATCCCAAGTACGCTGTTGCCTACAATAACCGAGGTAATGCCCGTGCAGCCATTGGAGACAGACAAATGGCAATTAATGATTTCGACCAAGCCATTCGCCTAAACTCCGAATTTGCCGCCGCTTACAATAATCGCGGTAATACTCGTGCTGCATTGGGAGATAAGCAAGGAGCAGTTGCTGACTTACAGCGAGCCGCAGCTATTTTTCAAAAACAGAAAAATACCGAATTGTATAAACAAGTTATGCAGAATATCACAGATATTCAGCGCTAGACCGCTTATTGTAGGATAATTATCTTCTCAGCGTTTAAAAAATCATAATTATGAACCAAGATAAACGTCAGGCTTACTGGCGTGCCAATACAGGTTTAATCAGAAATCTCCTTCTTATTTGGGCAGTAGTATCTATTGGTTTTAGCATTCTGCTTGTACAGCCATTGAACAATATACGTCTTTTTGGTTTACCTCTCGGCTTCTGGATGGCGCAGCAAGGCTCGATTTATATCTTTGTAGTGCTGATTTTTGTTTACGCCATGCAGATAGATAAGCTCGATCGCCAATATGGAATCAAAAGGAGAGGTAAGTAATGTCAGCTGAAGCTTGGACGACTTTACTTGTCATCCTTTCTTTCATGATCTATCTCTATATCGGTTGGCGCTCTCGCGTTAAGGATAGCAAAGGCTTTTTCGTAGCCGATCGAGGTGTTCCCTCCCTTGCTAATGGTGCGGCGACTGCGGCTGACATCCAGTCAGCCGCTTCGTTTATTTCCATGGCGGGGTTAATTTCCTTCCTTGGTTACGACGGTTCAATTTACCTGATGGGCTGGACTGGCGGCTATGTGCTGTTGGCTTTGCTCTTGGCTCCTTATTTGCGGAAGTTTGGCAAATACACAGTTCCTGATTTTGTTGGCGATCGCTACTACTCCAACATTGCCCGCGTGGTTGCAGTCATTGCAGCTATCTTCGTCTCGATGACTTACGTAGCAGGGCAAATGCGCGGTGTAGGGATTGTGTTTAGCCGCTTTCTGCAAGTAGATATCAACACTGGCGTTGCGATCGGGATGGTGATTGTCGGCTTTTTCTCAGTCTTGGGGGGAATGAGGGGAATGAAAGGCATTACCTGGACTCAGGTTGCCCAATACGCTTACTTGATTCCAGCTGTTGCTATTTCTCTGCTGCTCACTAATAACCCCATTCCCCAACTGGCGTTTACTTTCAGTGATATTGTCCCAAAATTGAACCAAATTCAGCTCGCTCTCGGTTTCCAAGAATATACGCAACCGTTTGTGAACAAGTCGATGTTGGATGTTTTATTTACTACCATTGCTCTCATGGTAGGGACTGCGGGACTTCCCACGCGATCGTACGTTTTTACACAGTGCCAGATGTGCGATCGGCTCGCTTTTCTGCTGGTTGGGCATTACTATTAATCGCATTGCTGTATACAACAGCACCAGCATTATCCAGCTTCGCCCGCTATAACCTGATTAGCACATTACACAACCGCACAATTGAAGAGATTCATCAATTAGACTGGGCGAAAAAATGGGAAAATACCAAGTTATTGAACTTTGCTGACAAAAACGGTAATGGACGCATTGAGTTGACCTCAGATAAAAAAACTAGTGAGATTGACATCGACCGGGACATCATCGTTCTCTCAACTCCAGAAGTAGCGAAATTAGCGCCTTGGGTGATTGCTTTAGTGGCTGTTGGTGGTTTGGCAGCAGCTTTATCAACAGCATCAGGATTACTGTTGGTAATATCGAGTGCAGTTGCTCATGATATCTACTACCGCATGATTAATCCAGGAGCCTCAGAATCTCAGCGAGTAATGGTGGGTAGAATAATGGTAGGCTTTGCGATCGCCATTGCTGGTTATTTCGGTATCAATCCGCCTGGATTTGTTGCTGAAGTAGTGTCTTTTGCCTTCGGTTTGGCTGCAGCCAGCTTTTTCCCAATTATCATTTTAGGAGTATTCGACAAGCGGACAAACCGAGAAGGTGCGATCGCTGGTATGGTAGTGGGCTTGTGCTTTACTATCTTTTATATAGTCGGGGTGAAATTCTATGGAATGCAACCTTGGTTTTTCGGTGTCTCAGCTGAAGGAATTGGCACCCTTGGCATGTTAATCAATTTCGTTGTCACTTGGAGTGTTTCCCGACTCACAGTACCTCCACCATTTGCAGTTCAAGAGATGGTTGAGGTATTGCGGATAGCCGGTGATGAACCACCAGCAATTGCAGAACTTGATGAAGATCATCTCGATTAATGAGTGAAGGGTTAGTGGATAGTGGATAGTGGTAAAAATCAACTACTAACTACCAACCACTAACC
>JANZYY010000207.1 GCA_026419705.1 Fischerella sp. | reverse complement strand
AGATGTGTATAAGAGACAGCTTGAGTAAGTAATTCTACTGCTTGCGGCTGTCCGAACAGTTGGGCAAATGGGTCAGTCATCATGCCATGTGTAGCAGTTTAACTTCAAGCTTGTTGCAAAGTAAGCTTGAAGTTATGATAAACACGCAGGAGTTACATAGTTATGTTATCAGCCGCCGAAACTGTTAGGATCTACAAAAACCAGCCAGAAATGACCTTTTCAGCCGGTCAAGTCATATTTGAACAAGGTCAGAAAGGGGACTGCATGTATGGTATCTTAAGCGGAGAAGTAGAGTTGCATGTTGATGGTAAAGTAGTTGAAACCATCAAAGCAGGCGATGTTTTTGGTGAAGGAGCTTTAGTTCATCCAGATAGAAACAGAGCATCCACTGCGATCGCCAAAACTGACTGCATACTTGCATCCATGAATAGAGAACGATTCCTCTTCGCCGTTCAAGAAACTCCCGTTTTTGCACTCAAAGTCATGCAGAGCTTCTCACAGCGTCTGCGGCGTTTGAAGCAACTAGTTTGAAACTGAGCATTGCTAGTTCTGCAAGCCTCTCTATTAGAAAAACCCGTCTTTGCGTACTTTGCGTCTTTGTGGTACCCTCCGGGAAGCCGCTACGCGTCTACGTTACTTCATCCCAATACTATTGCTCTGTTTTGACTTTCAACTTACTTATATCCCCACTCTTGCAGTTTTGAAAGCAAAATTTTCTGAATTACCAGTTGCATAGCAGCTGGATTGGCGCTAGCATCTACACGCACGATTCGCTCTGGGTAAGAAGCAGCTAATTCCCTATATCCTTGCTGGATGCGACGATGAAAGGCGATCGCTTCTTGCTCAATGCGATCCGCAACATCGCCATTACGCCGTTTGCGGGCTAGTCCCACTTCAACATCAACATCTAGCCAAAAAGTAATATCACTTTCTAACCCATCGGTGGCAATAGCGTTGAGTTCGTGGATTAAACTCATATCTAGACCGCGACCGTATCCTTGGTAAGCAATGGTGGAGTCGGTATAGCGATCGCACAATACTATTTTTCCTGCTGCTAGATTTGGTCTGAGTTCTTGTTCTACGTGTTGCGATCGGTCAGCAGCATACAATAATAGCTCCGTTCTATCAGCAATGGGCTTGACTGATGATTGTTCTAATAACAAGCGCCTCAAATGCAAGCCTAACTCTGTTCCTCCAGGTTCGCGAGTCATTAATATAGAGATGCCAAGGCTTTGCAACCATTCACCACATAATTGTATCTGGGTTGTTTTGCCGCAACCTTCCACTCCTTCAAATACAATTAATTTGCCGTTCATTGTGCTGCAACCGAGTTTTACTGACGTGCTTTATTAGGCTAGCAGGAATGTTGATTAAACGGAAATTTTGCAGCTTAGAGTCTCTGGTTCCAATTCTCGCAATCCAGCAGCTTTTGTCAAGCTATCGCTGCTAATGTGATTGTTTTTTCTGAGCCGACAATCTAAAGATCGTCCTGCTGGAAAAAGACATCAAAGACTTAACCAAACCAGAATATTAAAAAGGAGCGATCGCCAATTCCAACCATCCTCCCTACGGTATCGTTGCAGCTGTTGATTTGTGGACTCGGACTAGCAATTTTTTTAGCTCGCGTCCGCTTCCAAGCAGAACTAATTATACCTACAGTTTCTACCTGTTGTGATTTTTAGGTCGAGGTAGGCCAGTATTGGAATGGTTTGGGAAGATATTTTATTTACTTGGCAAGCAGCAGCGATCGCTTCCGCAATTGTCGCATTACCCCTAATTGTCGAACCAGCCAGAGCCGCAATTGTAGATGTTAATCCCAAACTAGAAGCAGCAGCACGCACTCTTGGTGACTCGGATATTTAATCATCAAACCAGTAATTGCTTATACAATTCCATTAGCTTACATTTGGGTCCATGAGTAGCCATTAGTTGAGAACCATAAGTAGACCACTGGCTTTGTTGTCCCATTTGCAAGCAGGCCGCTTTCACCTTAATGATTTATATCCCCCATATACATATAGAGACGCGAAATTTTGCGTCTCTACAGATCTATAGATATAGAGATATAGACCCCTTCCCAAGCAAGGAGGGTTGGTGAGATCTAATCCCTACTACTTCAACCTAAATCAAACAACAAAATTTCTGCGCCAATATCAGTGCTAATTTCAAGTTTTTCTTCGCCATACATTTGCACGCCATCGCCTGCTCTAAGTTCTTCACCGTTCAAATTGGCTACACCTTGAGCGATTTGCAACCAACCATAACGATTTGGTTGGAGACGATAATTAACAACATTGCCAGGTTCCAAAACAGATGTGTATAAATCAACATCTTGAAAAACTTTCACAGCACCATCGCGCCCATCTTTAGCTGCAATTAGGCGTAATTGACTACGCCTTTCTTCGATGGGGAAAGCTTTTTGATCGTACCTGGGTTGCAGTCCTTGCTGGTCAGGAAGAATCCATATTTGTAGAAAGTGGACTGGTTCTGTTTCAGAAGGATTAAATTCACTGTGTAAAATTCCAGTTCCAGCACTCATGATTTGTGCTTCTCCTGGACAAATTACTGACCCGTTACCCAAGCTGTCTTTATGCTCTAGCGCACCTTCCAGCACGTATGTGAAAATTTCCATGTCTTTATGGCCGTGGGTAGCAAAACCAGCACCAGGAACAACGCGGTCATCGTTAATTACACGCAAAGAACGAAATCCCATGCGGTTAGGATCGTAAAAGCTACCGAAGGAAAATGTATGATAGCTATCAAGCCAGCCTGTTTGAGTGCGACCACGTGCATTTCTATCATGAATTAGATGAGTTTTAGCATTGGAAAACATATGTGAATCCTCGTTGTTTATGTAGTTTTAGAAATGCCTGCATCCAACTTCTTAGTGAAGTGCAGCGATTTTGTATCAGATGTATTGCCAATCAAAATATTGCGTAGTCAAATCAGGTTTGATGGTTTTGTTGAATAACAAAAATATTATTTAATTATTTATTTTTACCTGATTTTTACCTATCTCAATCTTAGATTATATGACTCGAAAATGAAAAGTAGATACTTAAAAGTAAGGTAGTTACTAAAAAGATACTGTTCTTTTGATGCTGGGAAAATGGGTATATATAAAGTAATGATGCGCTAGGCTTGCCATAACGCACCCTACAGAGTTTGTTAGTAGTTGGTTATTTTTTTTTGCTAGTATTTCTAATCAACAACTAACAACTAACTTATTGCGCATTACCAATTTGTTGATATTTCAACTAAACTAAATTGTCTTGGTTACTTAACACCAGCTTTCTCTGCAGTTTTGGCTGCGGCGGAACCATTTCCTGGCTTGAGTGCTGCTGCTTGCAAATGAGCTTCTAAAAACCAGAGTCGCTTGTCAATCGTGCGAGATACTTCGGTGTAAAGGTCTGCAGTGTCAGCATCGCCTAAGCCATCAGTTGTATCGATCGCTTGTCTAATATGCTGAGCGTAAGGGGCAAAACGCTCTGCCAAAGCTGTAACGTGTTCCATACCATCCACAATATCTGTGGGATATTCTGGCAATATAGAATTGGCTGCTGCCATGCGAACTGTACCGCATGCATAGCCGCCCAAAGCGGTGATTCTTTCCGCAAACTTATCAATGAACTCTTCTAACTCATCTGCAATTTCATCAAACAATTCGTGCAGTTGGTAGAAATCAGTTCCTTTGACATTCCAGTGCGCCTGCTTTGTCTGGGTTTTTAGGTCTGTCGTCGCTGCGAGAGTTTGGTTGATAAGTTCCACAATTTTGGTGCGTGCATCAGCAGGAATATCTATACGGCTGGGATAAAGACGCGATGACAGGTCATTTTTGCTCATGGTTGTCACTCTTCTGTTGTGGATCGACAAGATGAGTTTACAGACATTGCTTGACTTTACGAAACTCTCTGACGATAGATGGTATTTTTGGTTTGGCGCTATAAAATAGTTACATTCTAAAATGCAGTTGGTTGTTTGGTGTTTGTTCCAACTAACAACCAACTAGGAAACTCCAATATTTGAGTAAAGGTTGAATGTATCGGCGAAGAAGCGATCGCGGATGACATCATTCAGCAACAAGTCATTGGTGTCCAGCCGTAATATTGTCCTTAGGTATTAGCCTGGTCAACTATCCACGTAGGTGGCTCGAAAATACCAATTTCCAATACTTTGCCTTGACGCGCCATATCGTCGCAAGCACGACCCTTGTAGAGTTGAGATGATATAAATATTAAGCGTTAAGCGCATTTTTGCAAAGAATTGGTATAAGAAGATTAAGCCCCAACCAGGTTGGTTGTCACGGGCGAGCAGTCCCATGTCTGTTTCCTCCCTACCGTTCATGCACGGTTTCTCGACGTTCCCGCGAGGTTTTTATGAACAAAACAACGGAGAACACATTTGGCTCTAGCATGACTGATGAAGATTGGTTTAACTTAGGAAAATCTCATGCTTGGGCTGGACGACCCAAAGTACCGCCAGAACAAGACTCTCAAGCTGCTAGTATGTATGAACTAGGTTATAGCGAGGGAGAGATTAAACGCCCACCAATTGAAACTAGAGTAGCAAACGACCAGGATCTGTTTTCAAATCCTAGGTGACGCCATTCTAGATTTTGGGAACCCCCGTTATCTCCTTTGGAAAGTACCAGACGCTTACGCCGCAGGCGTTCGGGTAGGGTAATTTTGCATCTGGTACATTTCCCCCTTTTTGAAGTGTTCATTTAATTAGCTGGACTTGCACTTTCTTCTGTTTCTACTTGTACTTTTTGTCCTAATTTTGGTTCGGTACCCGCTATTAACCGCTCAATATTACTACGATGCCGCAGAATAACGTACAAACCAGCTGCAACGCCAAACAATATATAAGGTAGCGGTTGATGTAAAATAACCATGAAAATCGAAACAGCGATCGCACCAAAAATTGAACTCAAAGAAACAATCCGCGATATCGCTACAACGATGGCAAACACTCCGGCTGTTGCCAAAGCTACCTGCCAATTCATCGCCAACAAAATCCCTAAACCGGTAGCAACCGACTTACCACCTGTAAATCCTAAAAAAATTGATTTACTGTGTCCAAGTACTGCTGCAAACCCGGCGAAAGCGATCGTCCAAGATTGCCAAACTTCAGCATTTATGGTCGAGGGAATCAAATTTTGATTTTGAGCAAAGTTGAATACCCAGTAAACTAGGAAGATTGCTAATACTCCTTTTAGGCAATCAATGCATAAAACTAATGCCCCAGGCCCTTTACCCAATGTTCTTAACACATTAGTTGCCCCGGTTGAACCAGAGCCAACTTCTCGAATATCAATGCCTTTTAACAGTTTCACCAAAGTGTAGCCGGTAGGAACAGAACCTAGCAAATAAGCTACAAGCAAAGTCGCCCCACATAAAGTTAACCAAATAGTCATATTCTTAGTTGTTGGTTGATGGTTGTTGGTTGTTGGTTGTTGGTTGTTGGTTGATGGTTTTTAGTTGTTAGTTGTTGGTTGTCAAAAAGTACCCCTAACTACTAACCACTAACTACTAACCACTAACTACTAACCACTAACGATTAACCCTTAAAAATCATCTTCATAACTTCTCATCATTTTAGGGTCAGGGGCAAAGGCTAACCACAAAGGAAATTGTAACAGTGCCAAACTAATTACCTCTTCAGAATCATCAATAATAATTAAAGGGAGTTGATTAGATTTTTCTAGGCGCTCGGCTTTGAGTGCTACTGCTTCTGGTGCTTCAAATAATGCTACTCCTCGGTCGGGTCCAAAATCTGACCGGCCAATTCCTAAGCAGTCCTGCAAGCCGCGTCGCCATTCACCTAAACGTTCTGGTGTATTGGCTAAAACCAAAGTGCGGACGCGATCGCCGTACAAATGGTTGAGTATAGAGATAATTGCTGAAGCTATAAGTATATTCTGCAACCTGCTACCCATAGTGCGCAAGGCACCGCGTCCACCTTGGTTGAAGAACCAGTTGGAAACTCGTTCGGCGTGGACTGGTTCAAAGGTACGGCGCAACTGCCACGGTGGACCGTAGTAATCTGGTTTATTACGATACTGATCGATCAGGCGACGAATTTGCTTTGTAGTGTCTTGGAATTGCTGTTGAGCAAATTGTGGTGTTCCTGGCGGAGTTTCAGCAGGTTTGACTTCTTTGATAGCTGATTTTTCTGGTTCTGGTTTCGGCTTAGATACCAGTTGTAATTGCTCTGCTGCTGACGCCAAATCCTGTAAGCTGCCTGTGAGATAATCCTTAAAACCTTGTATCCGAATGGCTAAGTCTTGAGAAGCACCTGCAAATGTGGTTCGCATTTCGTTGCGGATGCGTTCTTGACGCCGTTCCAACTGTTCTACAGATAGTTGCAAGGATTGTTTGCGTTGTTCCAAGTGGGAAAGCGACTCTTGTACTAATTTACCCATCGCTATTTGCGTTTCATTTATTTGCGTCTGAAGTGTTTTATAACAAGCTTGCAAGTTGGCGATTTCTGCTTTCAGGTCTTGTTCTTGCTGTTTCAGTTCGGCAAGTCGTTGCGTTGCTTGTACTTCTGGTTGATTTTCTTCTAATTTTGGTTCTATTTGTGACCCTTGTGTTGGTGTTTCTTCATCTAACTGCACCACAATCTCATCTGTAGGGCTTGTAGTTTCTGCACTAGCGATAGGCACAGCAGATTGTGCATCTACTATAGAATTTTGTATTGTCGCTTCCACGACAGATTCAACAGATGAATTTTCCGTTTGCTCATTTGTAGAACTTTCTGCTTTTTTTGGTTCTGAAGATGCATCTGTTGGTTGTGGAGTTTGATATTCCTCTGAATTCATATAACTATAATCTAATTCCGATGACACAATTAAATTAAAATTTACGAGCTTTAAAAGTCTCGAATCCTGAGTTTACAACATAAATACTCAGCATACTCTGTCCAAAACCAGACGCAAGGCATCTGGTTTTTTAATTACTAATTGCGCGGACAGCGTTGTTCTAGGCAAATTTTCAGGGTGTTAGGATCAAATAAAATTGGCAAAAAGTGAATGCTTTTAACTTCTTTAAAATAAAAGAGGATGGGGACCCTCTCCCAGAATATACGCCAGTTTTGCCATTCTCGGTAAGGAAAGCGCCTAATTAATTTTTCGCCTCTGTAAATATCTAAATCAGTCGCAGTAAATTGCAAACGCAGCGTTACTGCTTGAAACATGAGAAACAACCCAAATAGTGCGATCGCCCCACCCATCCAAGGTTGCACCAACAGCAATGGAATCGCCCCGATCGCTAACACCACAGGTATATTGTAACTGGGCTTAAGTTCCACAGTAGATGCTGATAATGGCGGTTGCGAAGTAGTCACAGTCTCAAATCCTGTTTAGTTAGTGGACATTATTCCTATTTTAAGAGTTAGTGGTTAGTAGTTAGTGGTTAGTGGTAAATAACCAACTACCAACTACCAACCAACTACCAACAAATAACTACCAACAAATTCTAAAGCTCTTGTAATGACACACTGCCAGTTCCTTGAAACATTAGCCAAGAAAGAAAGAAATTGCTAATAAATATAATCAATAAGGCGGTAACAACAGCAGTTGTGGTTGATTGTCCCACACCTTTGGCTCCTCCTGTTGTTGTCAAGCCCCAGTTGCAACCAATTACGGCTATCAAAACTCCAAAGCAACACGCCTTAATAATGGCGCTAATAATATCCCAGCTGCCAAGAAAGTTACGGGCTGAGTCTAGAAACTGCGTATCAGACAGATTGTATATATTCGTTGCAATCACTAAACCTCCTAACATTCCTGTCACCAAAGACAAAAGGGTTAAAATTGGCATCATGAAAAGGCAAGCAAGCACGCGGGGAATAACCAAATAATCAATCGGGTCGGTTTTTAACATCAACATGGCATCAATTTGTTCTGTCACTCGCATTGTGCCAATTTCCGCCGCAAACGCTGAACCAACCCTTCCTGCCAAAACCACAGCTGTAAGAACGGGAGCAAGTTCCCGTGTGAGTGCTACCGCCAGCACTCCGCCCACGAAGTTTCCCGCACCAAAGGTGATAAACTCCCGCGCTACCTGAATTGTAAATACCGCTCCGACAAAAACAGCCGTCAATAGGGCAATAAACAGCGAATCCGGTCCAACTATTGCCATTTGTTCGAGAGTATTGCGCCGATGGATTTTGCCCTTGAGGAGGTGGACAATTACTTGTCCACCTAAAAAAATCGCTGTCAGCAATCGCTGACCCCATGTTCCCAAACTAGATTTGGATATAGTCTCGCTCAATGTTCACTAGCTAACTCGGTAACTG
>JANZYY010000206.1 GCA_026419705.1 Fischerella sp. | reverse complement strand
TCAAGTACGGTTAACCTTACAGATATTGGACGGTGGATTTTCACGACAAAACTGATGGTTATCTACACCAGAATTTTGTGAGCAAATTTGCCAAGATGATCTTGTTAGGTAACGGTGAGCCTCAATGAGAAAGAGATTTTTTACCCAGCTATTGCAAGACGGAATTCGTAAACTCTTGCGCAATCCCAAATATCGCTGGTTTGCAATAGCTGCTAGCTTATTTTACCTTGTCAGTCCATTGGACATTTCACCAGATGTTTTCCC
>JANZYY010000205.1 GCA_026419705.1 Fischerella sp. | reverse complement strand
AAATAAGGCAGGTAGCGATCGCAATTTCATCACCCAACCTTTTCCCAAAGGACTTAGCCACCCCAACCAAGTGTGCATCAAACAAAAAAATAGCGGTGGATGAGTAGACTGGTTAGCGATGGTGTGGGCAATTTGAGAACAACTCACCCTGGGCTGGTAAGCAAAAATATCCTGCAATTGTTCTAGCGGAAAAACTACGTCTAGAGGCACATCACTGTATTGTTTACCTAAACTGAAAATGGCAGTAATTACCTCATCCATCCACAGCGGTTTTAGATCCAAATTGGCAAAGCGCAAGATCGCACCAACTGCGACGATCCCCATTAAGCTCAGATAATGTAGAGAAAATCCGCGATTAGTCATTAGTTATTAGTCATTAGTCAATGGTCATTAGTCAGCTGTTGATGATTACTCACGAACCACTATCTACTAACTATTTTTTTTATCCAAAATCTAAAATTTTAAATGTAAGACAATCATTTTACATATCCAGTGCCTCAAGAATCTCATCCAATAGAAGTCTATCCTCAGTTACCTTCGTCTTTCCTTAGAGAAAATGCTATATTGAGTATCCGTAACAGCCTGCGTCTCGGACAACAAGCAATGGCTGATTGGCACTCGGGATCACTGGCAGTTTCTGCTGTTCCTGGTGCTGGTAAATCTACAGGAATGGCCGCGGCGGTAGCTATTGCGATCGCTCGTCAGTATCAGCGTTCAGCTTCTCCACATTTGTCTGAACGCCGACAGTTTGTGGTTGTGACGTTTACTCGTTCTGCTGTTGCCAATATCAAAGCTAAAATTCGCAAATATTTGCGCGATCGTTTATCCTTACCTCAGACTGGTTTTGTTGTGCACACGCTCCATGGTTTGGCTTTAAACATTGCCAGTCGCCATCCCAATTTATCAGGCTTGCAGCTAGAAAATGTCACATTAATTACCCCCACTCAAAGTCACCGCCTCATTCGTACTGCTGTAGAACAGTGGATTGCCAGCCATCCAGGCTCTTATTTTCGCTTACTAGAAGGTATTCAATTTGACGGAGAAGAAACGGAAAGATTGCGTCGTCAGTCAGTATTGCGAACGGAAGTATTACCAGATTTGGCGATTACTGTGATTCATGAAGCAAAAAGTTCTGGGATCTCACCGGAAGATTTGCGACGCTTAAGTGAACAAACCACCGATAAATATGGAATATTAAGCATTGCAGCTGGGTTATACGAGCAATACCAAAATTTGATGCGATCGCGTGAATTTATTGACTACGATGACATGATTTTAGCCGCCCTGCGAGTTCTGGCAAATCCTGACGCCCGTAGAATAGAGCAAAACCAAGTTTTCGCAGTCTTTGAAGATGAAGCTCAGGATTCTAGCCCGCTGCAAACCAAACTACTAGAAATTCTCGCCACTGACCCAGACAATCCCAATCAACCCCCAAACTTGATTCGTGTTGGCGATCCCAACCAAGCGATTAACTCCACGTTTACTCCAGCAGATCCGATCTATTTCCGCCAGTTTTGCGAAGAATGCGACACTCAACAACGACTAGCAACAATGGATCAAGCTGGTCGCAGTACCAAAATCATCATTGATGCTGCCAATTTTGTTCTCGAGTGGGTGAATAGCGCTTACAAAGTTAAGAGTCAAGAGTCCTTCACTCCCCCCATCTCCCCATCTCCCTTTCGTCCTCAAACAATTCGGCTTGTCGAACCTGGCGATCCCCAATCCGATGCTAATCCCCAACCAATCGGAAAAGGACTGGAACTTTACACACCACGTGATATTCATCACACAGTTGAATTACTATCTCAGAGGATGGTCCAGTTATTTGCCCAAGAACCAAATGGTATCAGTGCAGCAATTTTAGTCAGGGAGAACCGCCAAGGAAGGTGGTTGGCAGAAGCACTGACACCTACGTGTAGAAAATATAATATTTTACTTTACGATGTGGGAGAACGCGATCGCCACTCCCATGTACCCCAGGAAATTTTGGCATTGCTGCAATTTTGCGATCGCCCTCATTCCCCTGACTATTTGAAAGCAGCCCTAGAAGTGTTTGTAGAGCGTCAGTTAATTCCTACTCAAGACCTTAACGCCCTCGCTTCCGTACCAGAAGAATTTTTGTATCCCGGTCCTTTGTCTCCACCCCAACCAGAATCAGTGCAAAAAGCTGCCCACATATGTCGCAGTTTACTTCGCGCTCGGATGGAATTGCCTTTGTATCAGCTAATTTCCTTCCTGGCCTTAGCATTAAACTACGACCAAGCAGAACTGGCAACCGCTGACAAACTCGCAGAAAGAGTAAATTTGCAGATCGCTGGCAATACTGCAATGGCAAACATATTGGGCGTACTTAGTGAAATTGTCGGCTCTGAAAGATTTGAACCCGTGGAAACAGAAAATTTAGAAGCCCGTTATACCCGTCACGGTCAGCTGACAATTATCACCATGCACAAAGCTAAAGGGTTAGACTGGGATTGCGTATTTATCCCCTTTCTTCATGAAAACTTGATACCTGGTAGGTTTTGGGTTCCTCCTCAAAGTCAGTTTTTGGGCGATTTTACTCTATCAGAAGTTGCTCGCGCTCAAATTCGCGCTGCTCTCCACGGTCAATCGAGTTTACCGGATATTGCCCAGGCTTGGGAACAAGCAAAATACTTGAAAACCGCTGAGGAGTATCGTTTGCTCTACGTCGCTATGACACGGGCAAAACGCCTATTGTGGATGTCTGCTGCCCAAAAAGCACCCTTTACTTGGAGTAAACCAGAGAATTTACAATCTTCAGCACCGTGTCCAGTATTTCCAGCATTGAAGCGGCGGTTTCCTGAATGTGTGCTCAACTGACACTTCCACTGAAGTCATAACAATACCATTTGCTGATTCGATTGTCTATTAAACCTCCCCGCCGTGACTAACGAGTCATTGGCGGGGATTTCTCCCATCACTCATCAATACACAAAATTCACTCTTCTGGAATAAAGTTCATCGCCACACCGTTCATGCAGTAGCGCTTGCCAGTAGGCGCGGGACCGTCATCAAAAACATGACCCAGATGTCCGCCGCAACGGCTACAATGCACTTCAGTCCTGGTCATAAAAAATGACCTGTCTATTGTTGTGCCGACTGCACCCTCAATGGGAGCGTAAAAACTCGGCCAGCCAGTACCACTGTTAAACTTAGTTTCTGATGTAAACAGTGGCTGACCACAACCAGCACACACGTAAGTCCCCTTAGCATAATTTTTATCTAATGGACTTGTGCCAGCACGTTCCGTACCGTGTTTGCGTAAAATCCGAAACTGTTCCGGTGTCAAAATTTTGCGCCACTCTTCATCAGTTTTGTTAATTTCAAATTTTTCACGATTGGAAGTTGTCATAACACCTAGTCTCCTAGCTTGAAAGTAAGGCAGCTATGCAAAGGGGCAAGAATTTTCATGTTTGTTGTGTACCAACGTTCATGAATAGCTGTTTTGAAAATAGAGATTGCAAATCGGCGATTGGGAAAGGGATTTGCATTTCATCTTTGTGAGCATGATTGCCCTAAGTGCCACCCTTGAGCCTGGCAAAGAGGGTTACGAGGGTGGTGGACAGCCGGGGCTTTTGTGAGTGTTGTGCAAGATGCGAATATGGTTGCACCTTTTTAGTTGGTTTCTGTTTATATTCTATTATTTATTAAGTTTTATGAATTTAAAATTGAACAAAGACAAATGATGGATAAATGAGAATACGTTAATAAAAATTAATTAGAGTATCAATTGTTTGCAGAAGTAGATCTACAGAGGCTACCCTAATTTGGCTGCAGATTAAATTTTGCTCGATTGTATAAAGGATAGAGGGGCAACTCCCCTCAAACATCCTGATTAGGGAAAGTCTAGGATTTAATAGAGCAAATTTTCTTTTTATAGGGGAAATAATTGATAAAATTCAGGATTAGTTCAAAAATGTCCGCGATCAAGCGTTTGTACCTGCCAATGATCGAATGTCTTTTTTTTTACTTCACTATTTGTATGCAGCACCCAAATTTTCAACCTTGGTATACGCTCAGGATGGAAATGAACAGCTAGTTGCTTAAAGATATCAAGCAATTGACCCAACCTACAAAGTGTCGGAATGGGAACAATAAGGATGACAAGATATTGCAGACATCACTGGAGTAGCGCACAAGTAGGGTTGGATTTCAAAGATAAAGTCGATATGCTATCTCATCATTTCACTCTGATCTACGGTTTTAGGTGAGACTTACAATCTGTTTGGCACCTAAGCGAGACAGAAAATAGAGGACATTGATTATGACACACAAAATCTCTCTCAGACAGCCGAGAATCATTATTAACGCGATCGCTGGTGTTATCACCTTGTTAGCAGCTGTAACGGCTGTCAGAAGCGACAATCCTAAGGCTAAAACACTTGCTTGGGTTGTGGCTGTAAGTAGTGCTGCTATTGGGGTAGTCAATGAAGCCAGTTCTCATCTGTATGAAGACAATGCCAATCATCAGATAGATGCTTTGATTAAACCCAGGGATCGGAAAATTGCTGAACTGAGCGGTGAAGTGGAGATCAAACGTGGAAAGTTAAGGCAAGCACAGTCAGCTAATCAGAAATTGCTAGAAACCATTGCTAAACTTAAAGTTGAATTAGAGAGTTATCAAAATAAAACTGCAGAAGAAAAGCTGTTTGCCGATGCTATTTTAGATAAATTTTTAGTCAAGATCAAAGAATTGTTGAGCGCGCAACTAGAAGAAACTATTGAAAAGTTGAAAAGCTCAATAGACGCCAAATCCAAGCAAATTCAAGATGAGCGCATTCTCAATAGATTGAATAAATTTAAAAGTGAAATTGAGATTAGATATGTGAACTATAAAGTTTGGATAGCAAAGATTGAACGCAATGGTAATCTTGATTTCGTGAACGACACCATAGAAGTTTTCAATCAAATTCATAATGAATTAGCATCTTTGAAAGTTAAATTTATCAGAACTTTAGGTATTAGTGAACGCTTAAAATTTCAAAAAATTCTCAGTCAAGAAAAATCCAAAGGAGCATTATTTCAATTAGTAAATGCTCACAAGGATAATTATGATGATGTCATGGCAAAACTAGAAAGTTCGGAGCAAATAGCTGCTCAGAACGAGCAATACATCAAACACATCATCGCAGAATTGGAAAAGGCTATGGAGCGACTAGCTCAAAAAGATGAAGAAATTAAAGCTCTCAAACGTCCTCAATACTGGTCTACACCAACTCGCGATGACCTATGGGTAGCAAATATTATTATTGGCTATTTTGAACAGTTAGGAATTATCTTAGACCGCGCTCATAGTGATTACGAACAGTGGCAAGCAAATCTAGGTTTTCATATTGATCGAAATACTCGTTTAATCAGGGCTAAAGACCTCAACGAACACGCTGACAAAATCAAACAGTTAGCTCAAATTCTCAACACACCTGAGTTCAAATTTGATCGTGAATTAGGACTGATGACTGTTTGGGTAGAAATAGCCAAGAAACCAGCAAAGGAAAAAAATCCACTAGATGAGTGTAAAAACTCAGTTTAAATAAGTTGACAAACTACCCCAGTCAGGGTGTGAGTCTTGCAAATGGATTTTTGTGAGGAAAATAGTCTTCTCTACTAAGATTTGGGTTCATTTTTTATCCACCTTGACAGGGCTAGTTGACAAACCTACCTCATCCGTAGGAAAAATAACTCCTTCCTCACAAGTTCCTCACATTCTTCTCATAGTCTGGTAGTAAGTTGAATTAAAAATGCGATTTAAATTTTCTGTGATTGACTGCATTCTGGATGCAGTCGCCATCATCCTGTGCTGTTGAATTCATGGGAGTCTTGCATCATTCGAGTACGAGAGCCTCTAGCTCCCATTCTTACCTGCCAGGTTGAAACGAGGGTGGTGGGTCGCGTGGGGTTGTGGCAAGGGGTGCAAGATATGAATCAAAGAAACTTTGGCAGATGGGGTAAGGTGAAGGGACAAGGGGAAAAGATTTGCAATCATCTTTTACTCTTTCCCGGACTAACACCCATCAATTTTATGTTGGTGAAGTACTACCAGTTGTTGGCTGACTACAGCGTTGAATAGTAAAAAATGGGGCAATGAAACAGAATATTTTTGTACAGACTCGACTTAATCGCGCACCGCTGCCGAACAGTAGTTCCATAGAGTCGGTAACGTCTGAACACAGCGTGATGCAGAGTAATTATGGTCTGGAACAGCAAGGTATCCTCAACACAGGTGTTGTTTATTGGAATCTTTCCACCCCGGCTCTTTATGAAGAAGCGATTCGCCGACAAGAAGGGGTAATAGCACATTCGGGTCCCCTGGTTGTGCGTACCGATCCGCATACAGGGCGATCGCCAAATGACAAATTTATTGTCCGCGAACCCAGCAGCATCGATCGAGTTTGGTGGGGTAAGGTCAATCATCCTTTCAGCGAGCATCGTTTTGAGGCTCTCTATGGAAGGATGTTAGCATATCTGCAGGGACGAGAGTTATTTATTCAAGATCGTTACGCTGGCGCCGATCCCGCTTATCGGCTGTCTATTCGCTTCATCACCGAGACAGCATGGCACAGCATTTTTGTCCGCAACTTATTCATGGGAGGAACGGCGGCGGAACTGGCAAATTTTGTACCTGATTTTACTCTGATTGCTCTACCAAACTTCCAGGCCAGACCAGAAATTGATGGCACGCATTCAGATGTCTTTATTATCTTAAATTTTGCCCGCAAATTAATATTAATTGGCGGCACCAGCTACGCTGGCGAAATTAAAAAATCGATATTTACAACTCTCAACTATCTGTTACCTCAACATCACGTCCTGCCAATGCACTGCGCTGCTAATGTAGGTCATGGTGGTGATATTGCCCTGTTTTTTGGACTTTCGGGTACTGGTAAAACCACCCTTTCCGCTGACTCCAAACGCAGCTTGATTGGTGATGACGAGCATGGCTGGAGCGAACGCGGTATCTTCAATTTTGAAGGTGGCTGCTATGCCAAGTTAATTCGTCTCTCCAGGGAAGCGGAACCGGAAATTTACCAGACAACGCAACGTTTTGGTAGCGTTCTGGAAAATGTTGCGATCGATCCCCTCACCAGACACTTAGATTTAAACGATCCCAGCCTGACTGAAAATACCCGTGGAGCTTACCCAATTGAATACATCAGTAACGCTAGCCCGACTGGCACAACTGGTCATCCACAAAACATTATTTTCCTGACTGCTGATGCCTTGGGAGTATTACCACCTATTGCCCAGTTGACTCACGAGCAAGCGATGTATCATTTCTTGAGCGGTTACACAGCGAAGGTAGCTGGCACGGAAAAAGGATTGGGACACGAGCCGGAAGCTGTTTTTAGTGCCTGCTTTGGTGCTCCCTTTATGGCACTGCACCCTAGTGTTTATGCGAGTTTGCTAGGGCAAAAAATAGCACATCACAGAGTGAAAGTGTGGTTGATAAATACAGGTTGGACAGGAGGATCTTATGGTGTGGGAGAACGCATCCCGATCAAGCAAACCCGGGCCATGTTGACAGCAGTACTGAGTGGAGCGCTAAATGAAGTACCAACAACAGTTGATCCGGTATTTGGTTTGCATGTCCCTGTTCGCTGTCCGGAAGTAGCCGACAAGTTGTTGAACCCTCGCTTGACTTGGGACGATCCTGATGCCTATGATGTCCAAGCTTATAAACTTGCAGAAATGTTTGTGGACAACTTTAAACAGTTTGCAGATGCAGTTGCACCCCAAGTTTTACTAGGTGGACCTCTGGTAGGAAAAAGAAAGTGACTGATTTTTGAAAAAATTTCATTGATTGCGGTAAATAATTTAACTCAAACGCCCTCGCAGCTGAAAGCGAGGCAATTGAGTAAACTAAATTCATGGTGCTAATTGTTCTATCAAAAGTGATAATAAAAATGGTAGTAAAGGCGTTAATCTTGTAGAAGAGCAGAAAAATCTTACCTGAGAAAGTGCAATTATCAAAAGGTTATTTGCATGACTAATATATTCGACCAGTCAGCAGTTACCACTGCTGGTGTTTGTCGTGACCATTTCCTGATTTTCGGATCTCCGGCAATTGAGGATGCTGAGATTCAGGAAGTACTTGCCAGTATGGCAAGTGGCTGGTTGGGTACAGGACCAAAGGTGATGCGCTTTGAAAACGATTTCAAGGCTTACAAAGGTGCTCAGTATGCAGTAGCAGTCAATTCTTGCACTGCTGCTTTACATCTGAGCATGCTAGCTGCTTGCTTAGAACCGGGGGATGAGGTAATTACTACTCCCTTGACTTTTTGTGCCACAATTAACGCGATTATTCACGCAGGTGCTACACCAGTGCTGGCAGATGTAAACCCAGTAACGATGAATATCGATCCGATACAGATAGAAGCTAAGATCGCCCCCAAGACAAAGGCAATCGTGCCTGTGCACTTTGCTGGTCGTCCTTGTGATATGGATGCTATCGGTGAGATTGCTTCTCGTTACAATTTGAAGGTGATTGAAGAC
>JANZYY010000204.1 GCA_026419705.1 Fischerella sp. | reverse complement strand
AGATGTGTATAAGAGACAGTGGCACGTCTGGTACAACTACTAACTACTAACAAATATGCGTATTCTCCAAATCGTTCCTTCAATTTCCCTCATTTATGGTGGTCCCAGTCAAATGGTACTGGGATTATCTCCAGCTTTAGCACGAGAGGGTGTGAAAGTTACAGTTCTGACAACTGACAGTAATGGCGATGTCAATCAAAAGCCCTTAGATGTTCCCCTCAATTGCCCAATTCAACAAGACGGCTATGAAATAATTTATTTTCGTTGTGCTCCTTTTCGGCGCTACAAATTTTCCCTTTGTTTACTCCAATGGTTATACCATCACGCCCATGAGTTTGATTTAGCCCATATTCATGCTTTATTTTCTCCTGTCAGTAGCGGCGCTGCAGTAATTTGTCGTTGGCAAAAGCTTCCCTATATTTTGCGTCCTTTAGGTACTCTTGACCCCGCAGATTTACGCAAGAAAAAGCAATTAAAACAGTTTTACGCGCTAGTGTTAGAACGTGCAAATATAGCTGGTGCAGCAGCAATTCATTTTACCAGTCCTCAAGAAGCAAAAATATCAGAAAGATTTGGAGTGTCAACACGAGATTTGATCATTCCCTTGGGTGTCAATCCGCCTCAACCCTTGCTTAAAAACGGGAGAAGTCTGGTGTGTCAGCACTTTGGTATTTACGATGATGTACCGCTAGTTTTGTTTCTGTCACGAATTGCTCCCAAAAAGGGGTTGAATCTGTTGATTCTAGCTTTGGAGAAGCTTTTAGCTGAAGGGTTAAATTTTCACTTTATTTTAGCTGGAACAAATCCCCAAGATCCAGATTATGAAGAAAAAATCAAGTCGCAAATACACAATTCTCCTTTGCGATCGCACACTTCCATTACTGGTTTTGTTAGTGGTGATTTGAAATCTACCCTTCTGCAAGCTGCTGATTTATTCGTCTTACCTTCGTACTATGAAAATTTTGGTATTGCTGTAGCTGAAGCAATGGTAGCAGGAACACCTGTGTTGATTTCCGATCAAGTGCATATTTGTCAACAAGTACGCGAAAGTGAGTCGGGTTGGGTGACTACAACGGATGTACCAGCACTAACTGATTTACTTCGTAGCGCCTTGCAAAATCCTTCCGAACGTCAACGACGGGGATTGCGTGCTCAAGAATATGCATTGCAGCATTACAGTTGGGATGCGATCGCCCGTCAAACAATCCAAGCATACGAGCAAATATTAGTTGGTTGTTAGTTGTGAGTTGTTAGTTATCGTAGCGATCGTATATGAATGAAGGACGACTGTCACTTTCTTCAACAGGCCAATCTTCATTTTCACCACCAATATAAACCTCATCGATAGTGACGTATTCCATACCCAACTGCTGAAGCGCATTGATGAGAATATCCAAGGCGATCGCATCTGAAGTTCCTAAGTCAAACCAGCAGCGTCCCCATTCACCTTGATACTCAAATTCACCCTTGTTATGCATCAACGCCAGCAGACTGCGATCGTACGCTTCTGAGTCATAATTCATATAGCTGATATCTAATCCTGTTTCCTGCACCTGTAGATTCTCAGCATTAAATGCACCCAATTTGCCCAGGTAAAACCAGGAGTCAAAAAGCTCTTCTACATACTCCTTTTCACGTTGGGAAGGTACGGTGCTGAACTTCAGCCAAATCCACAAATCAAAAGGATCTACTTCGCGAAACTGTATTTTCATTGCTTAAAATCTCTGAACTCTACTCTTGCTCAAAACTACCAAATTAATTGTAGAGGAGGAGTAGGTATTGGATATTGGGGATTGGGGATTGAGGATTGGGCATAGTTAACAACCACTAACTACTAACCACTAACCACTAACCACCAACCACCAACCACCAACCACCAACTACTACTCTCTACCTTCGAGCTTGAGCAACATCCTCGACAGCTTTACGACGTTCGCGTTGAATCTGTCGCACTAAATTAGCTGGAAGTTGAGCTTTCCTAGCCAATGCTTGGTCAAAATTTCCGATCGCTTCCTGTAGCAGTTTTGGATTTTTGTCTTTCTTCGCCATCTCCCGCAAGATTTGGGCTTTGAGATAATACACTTCTGGGTTATTGGATGTCGCCTTCAAAGCACGTTCTGCATATTCCAGCGCCTTATGGTATTGCTTTAGATCCCTGTAGCCATAGGCAATACCTCGATCCGCTAAGTACCTAGGACCAGCACTTTGTTCTAACCGTGCAATTGCTTGTTCTGGATTAGCAAAAGGCAAATTCACGGCTAGCATTAGATCCATATAGCCTTTGAGTAAATTCAGTTCCGGATCGTTGGCAGAAATAGCTTCGGCTTGGTCTAAATATTTATAAACTTCCCGCAGCTTAGTTAATGCTTGTGGTGCACCGTTGACAGTCCCCTCACGACGAACAAAAGCTGCTCCCTCTAAAAAATGACCAACAGCGGTATAAATATTTCCACGCAAGGGGTCACTAGAAATCAGCTTTTGGGCAATTTCTAGAGTTTTCTTGCTATAAATATCCAGCCCGGTCCAATCCTGATTCGCGTATGCTAACGATGCTTTCATTGCATAAGCTAGGGGTTCATTTGACTCGCTGGACAATGCTTGTTGTAGGTAAGTTTCTGCTGCCTTATAATCGCCTTGTATAAAAATAGCATTGAATGCGGCTTCAGTTCTGTCGCCAATTTTACGCGCTTCTTTCGCACGAAAAGGATCGGCAGCAATACAGGGAGCAACCCACATATTCAGCGTCAAAGTAGCTGCAAAAGCAACTTTAGCAAAATTTGCAACTCTAGCAGACACAATTGCTTGCCCAGATGGGAAACTTTCACTCATTTTTACGTTTCCTTCAGAAGGATTACTGTTGAAATTGTTTTGTATAGTACTTAGAATTCAAAAAACAAACCAAGACTTGCGGTTGTGTCAGGCAAAGTTATGTATATATTGTGACTGTGGCTATGCTAGCAGATTCCTGTGCTTGTTGTAGCTATAGTTCCAAGTTAAGTTTGCCACAATTGATCGTGAATAGGAGTAGCAGCTTCATTTGTTCTTTGCTGCCGACAGAAATAGTATGTTTATAGCTATTACATATTAAGGTATGAACATAGCTAATGCACTATAAATTTTTTTTCGGGACTTTGCAGCTGCAAAGCAGTGTAGTTAATAGATAAGTTGCTGACTTTTTGGTAATCTGAACAAATGCTCTATCTCAGAAATGTAGTTTATCATCCCACAGCTTGCCCAACAGCGATTCTCAAATCAATTAATCTAGACTTAGCACCCAAACAGCTGGGTCTGATTATTGGGCCGAGCGGTTCTGGGAAAAGTACGTTGCTCGAAATTTTATCTGGATTAGCAGAACCCACATCTGGTTCTATTTTTTGGCACGAACAAATGCTGACCGCTGAACAGCTACAGCAATTAGCAGGATTGGTATTTCAGTTTCCCGAACGGCATTTTTGTGGCGGTACGATTTTGGAAGAACTGCGTTTGGGACATCCAGAATTGGGAACAGAAAGGGTCAAGCAGGCGTTGCAAGAAGTAGGATTAGAGCATTTATCATTGAGTACACCACCCCATGCTTTAAGTGGGGGTCAGCAACGACGTTTGGCTTTAGCTGTGCAGTTAATTCGCCAGCCTAATTTATTATTATTAGATGAACCGACTGCAGGCTTGGATTGGTCGATGCGTCGGCAACTGGTAAATCTATTGGCGAAACTAAAAAAAGATTGGACCCTATTAATAGTTACTCACGATGCTGGGGATATGTTAGCAGTCGCCGATCGTTGCTGGAGTATCAAGCATGGTGAACTCAAACCAATTGACCCTTTGACACTGGGAAGCAAGGTTGAAGAACCTGTTTCGGTAGCGTGATATTCGGGCAGTTTTCGGCAATTTTCTCCATTCCCCGTAGCCATCCAAAGTGAGAATTAACGCATAATCAGCAAGTTCCCCTTGACACGGACGATAGGTATGTGCTTCCTCCTTAGGCACAGCAGCACGAACTCTACCTCAGTCTGAGGGATTACTACCAACGGCTGAATATTTTCTTATCGGTCGCGTAGGATCGATGTAAAAGCGTAGAGTTTGTTGCTCCTATGTCAGCTATATCTACTACCAACCTTCCTCCTTTAGAAAGTGGCGATCGCTTAACTCGCTACGAATTCAAGCGCCGCGATCGGGCAATGCTGCAGAATATGAAAGCAGAATTGATAGAAGGAGTAGTGTACTTGGCTTCACCTGTACCTGCTAAAAGTCATGGTAGACCCCATGCGAAAATGATGACTTGGCTGGGAACCTATAGTGCTGCAACGCCTGGAGTAGATTTACAGGACAACGCCACCGTACGCTTAGATCCTGATAACAAACCTCAACCTGATGCCCTATTACGAATTGAACCAGAGGTGGGCGGCAAATCTTGCATCAGTGATGATGATTATATTGAAGGTACACCGGAATTAATTGCAGAAATTGCTGCTAGCAGTGCTGCTTATGACCTCAATGACAAACTCAACGCCTATCGCCGCAGTGGAGTACAAGAGTATATTGTCTGGCAAAGTTACGAAAATCGCCTAGATTGGTTCACGCTTCATCAAGGGCGATATATCTCGCTAGAACCAGATGCAACCGGAGTCATTCGCAGCCAGATCTTCCCTGGACTATGGTTAGCAGTCAACGCTTTGTGAGAAGGTAAGATGGCTGAGGTTCTAGCTGTTGTTCAGCAAGGATTGCAAACAGCAGAACATCAAGCATTTGTAGAGAAATTGAGGAGATAATCTTGTGCGGGACAAAAATTTGAGCAACCAACAGACACAGAAACAGGGTAAGTCGCTTCCTTCTGGGATCGTCATCAGGTTAGGAAAATTTGTCTGGACGACTCTTTGGCAGATCATGATGTCGAATCTTGCTCCCCGCAACAAGTCGGGAGAATACATCCGTCCTGCTAGTCAGTTCCGGAACTCCATCAGCACGGAAGCTGGTAATCCCTATCAACCAGAAGCGGGGCGCTATCGTCTTTATGTTGGTTTAGGATGTCCTTGGGCACACAGAACCCTAGTTGTGCGATCGCTCAAAGGTCTTGAAGATGCCATACCAGTATCTATTGTGTCTCCTTCATCGAACGAGGGAATCTGGGTTCTTAACCAACAAGAAGAAGGTTGTCGCACTCTTCCCGAACTTTATAATCTAGCACAACCAGGTTACAAAGGGCGCTGTACGGTTCCCGTGCTGTGGGATATGCAAACCAAGACGATAGTTAACAATGAAAGCGCAGAGATTATTGTGATGTTGAACTCTCAGTTCAACGAGTTCGCAACTAATTCCACACTTGACCTTTATCCGGAAGAACTACGCGAGCAAATTGATCGTTGGAACGAGAAAATCTACCATGCGGTAAATAACGGCGTGTATCGCTGCGGCTTTGCTCAAACTCAAGCAGCATATGACAAAGCTTGTCACGAACTTTTCACTACTTTGGACGAAATTGACGCGGCGCTAGAAATGAGTCGATACCTGTGCGGAGAAAGAGTCACACTGGCAGACGTGCGTTTGTTTACTACACTATTCCGCTTTGATATAGTCTACTACGGACTATTCAAGTGCAATCGCAAGAGAATTCAAGACTATAAAAATCTGGGAGCTTACTTGCGTGACTTGTATCAGCTTCCAGGAGTTGCGGACACCTGCGATTTAGAAAGTGTGAAACGAGATTACTATGGGAACCTTTTCCCACTCAATCCTGGTGGGATTATCCCCTGTGGTCCCGATATCACAAGTCTTTTGGAACCACATCATCGTGAAAATATAGGGTTGGGTGTTAGTGGTTAGTGGTTAGTGGTTGGTTGTTGATTTTTACTAATCCCCAGTATCTGGAAGCAGATTTTTGCTCCTGCCTTTTGTTCTACTATTTTTAATTTTTATTTGCCGATTAGGAAAAACTAATTAGTTTATTATTTTTCTGGCTCGATAATCTAATAAAGCTGCTGAACTAACTGTTGTTCTTCCATAAGTTCTGGAAGCAGAAATCTGTCGTTTTTACCTTGCTTCAGGGTACTCTGTTTTTTTCTTTTTCGATTAAATAAGCAGCTAAGTATGGCGAAATGTAAAAAACTGCTTAAGAAATCTCAATATTCTTAGAAAAACGTAACAAAATCAACATACAGACAAAATCCATCAATACAGCAACTCTGCTGTGATTGATGACTATTGGTCCACTGATTCGAACGAATACTAATTAGATTTAAATCTAATTAGTTTATAACAGATTATGAAAACGGAACAATTTCAAATCTTGCTACGTTTCTTCAAAGCTTTGGCTGATGAAAGCCGATTAAAGATTTTAGGTTTTCTGGCTAACCAAGAGTGCAGTGTCGAAGAATTGGCGGTATTACTGCAACTTAAAGAACCAACAGTATCTCATCATTTGGCGAAATTAAAAGAAGTAAATCTAGTGACCATGCGTCCTGAAGGTAATACTCACCTTTACCAGTTAGATGGCAATACTTTACAAAGCGTCAGCAAAGAAATTCTGACGCCACAGAATATAGCTTCTTGGATTGAGGATGTGGATACAGAAGTATGGGAAACTAAAATACTCCAGACTTATATAGAAGGAGAACGTCTTAAAGAAATTCCTGCGAGTCGTAAAAAACGCTTGGTAATTTTAAAGTGGTTAGCGAATAAATTTGAAGTGGGAGTTCAGTACTCAGAACGTACAATTGATGAAATTCTCAAGCGTTACCATCCTGATTTTTCTAATCTCAGGCGCGAGCTGATTAGTTATCATTTCATTCAGCAAAAAGACGGGATATATTGGCGATATACAGATTAATCAAGATGAAAATAGAGTAGAAAGCATCGCCAAATTATAAAATTCATCCTTTCAGATGCCCTAATTATCACCATAAGTCGGAAACATGCCTAAATAACATAAAATTTCACATGCTGTATAAACTTAATATTTAATAGTTCATGATTAATAATTCATGAATTTGTTTGCGTCTGGAAGTATCACTATTAATATTTCTTTTCGCCTTTACTCGTTCAATTCTGTACCCTTCATAGGCTAGTTCAAAGAAATTATCATTGGAGTTTTCGTTTTTGGGATCGGAATTGCTCAAGATTAACTTTGCACCTTTACTATCAAGTAATCTGAAAAAATCTCGTAGTCTTAATTGTTCAATCTCATCAAAACTATGTTGTGAATAAGAAGTAAAATTAGCAGTTTGGCTAATAGGTCTATAGGGAGGATCAAAGTAAATAAGAGAGTTATCGCTTACAAATTTTTCACACTCAGTAAAGTCTCCTTGGAAAATTTGAGCTTTTTGAAGAATTCGAGCAACTGCCTTTAGATTTTTTGGATCGCATATAGTTGGATTCTTGTATCTTCCGACCGGAACATTAAAATCTCCTTTTGAGTTAACTCGAAATAATCCATTGAAACAGGTGCGGTTCAGGAAAATAATTTCAGCAGTTCTCTCTATCCATTCATGGTTATATACTTGAAAATCAATTTGATGACGGCGCAAGTTGAATTGTGACCTGATTTGATAAAAATACAAATTTCTTTCGGATTCATCAAGTGATAAATACTTATTTTGAATATTTAATAAAATCTCTATCAATTCTTCTACATTCTTTTGAATTGTTTTGTAGGCTAATACTAGTTCGCAATTGATATCGGAAATTACAAATTCCTCTATTTCATATCTATTTGCAAGATGCAGAAATACAGCTCCACCACCAATAAAAGGTTCGATGTATCTTTTGATAGAACCACTTGCTAACTGGTCGGGCAAAAATTTATCAATCTGTTCAAGAAGCTGACCTTTTCCACCAGCCCACTTCAAAAATGGTTTTGCTTGCATTGTTTTCCGTGATTCAAAGATATTGAATAATTTTCATTAAATATAGTTCACGTGTAACAACAACTTTAAAATACTAAAAATATACCTTATAAAATCTGAGAACGGAAGCAGTTGTACTATCTTCAAAAGTAAAAGCTTTGAAGAGAAAATAACAGTAATGTTAAAGGAAGAATGCTTAGCTTGTAGTGTCTTGGCTGGAAAACTACAAGCTCCTGGTGACACAATCTATGAAGATGATTATTGGATTGTGGAACATTCTCTCAGTCCTGTTTTAGTATCAAATTACTTAATCATTAAGCTGAAACGACATTGCGAACATTTGGCAGAATTAACACCAGCAGGAGCAACTGCTTTAGGAGAAATTGTCCAAAAGACCTGTTTAGCACTCTCCCTTTGCTCTTTGGGGTGAACAAGTCCACCACATCCACTTTCACGTAATTCCTCGCAGCAAAAACACGGCTGTAGGTAATCTTAAGCTGTTAATTTACCTACAGCTGAAAAAGTTTCTGAATCAAATAGGTTTAAGCAACTGGGTAAGTGATGAAGAAGCTGCAGCAGTTGCAGCTAAAGTGCGTCAAGAATTTAAAATTTAGTGGTTAGTGGTTAGTGGTTAGTGGTTAGTGGTTAGTGG
>JANZYY010000203.1 GCA_026419705.1 Fischerella sp. | reverse complement strand
CTCATACAGTACGTAATCAGCAATCCAGATCGGTATTTCCTCGCCTGTAAACGGGTTTATTGTCTTGCCACCTGTCGGGATTCCCCGCTTGGGTCGATCTTCAGCGGTGCGTTCTAACTCGCTTTGGTTAGTAACCTCTTGCACAAACGCTTCTACCACTGCTTGCTGTTCTGGTGTTGTTACCAGTTTTGTCAAAGGATGTTCTGGTGCTAACACTACATAGCTAACGCCGTAAACCGTATCTGGACGAGTGGTGTAGACGCCGATTTTTTCATTCATCCCCACGACGGGGAATTCTAAGTAGGCGCCAGTAGATTTACCAATCCAATTAGCCTGCATTAATTTCACCCGTTCCGGCCATCCTGGCAACTTGTCCAAGTCATTCAACAATTCCTCGGCGTAGTCGGTAATCTTCAAAAACCACTGCCGTAATAATTTGCGTTCGACTTTCGCACCACTGCGCCAAGAACGTCCTTCACTGTCTACTTGTTCGTTTGCCAGTACAGTTTGGTCAATAGGATCCCAGTTAACGGCTGCTTCCTTTTGGTAAGCTAATCCTGCTTGATAAAACTGCAAGAAAATCCATTGCGTCCATTTATAATAATCTGGAGAGCAAGTTGTTACTTCGCAGTCCCAATCAATTGACAAACCGAGACGCATCAATTGATGCCGCATCAAGTCGATATTTTGATAAGTCCACTTCGACGGCGGAACGCCTCGGTCTATGGCGGCGTTTTCTGCTGGCAAACCAAAGGCATCCCAACCCATCGGATGCAGTACCCGATACCCTTGCATTCGCTTGAGGCGGGCAATCACATCGGTAATTGTATAATTACGGACGTGACCCATGTGCAGGCTGCCCGATGGATAGGGAAACATGGACAGGGCATAGTATTTTGGCTTGTCAGGATTTGTAGAAGTTTTGTCTAAGCCAAGTTCAATCCATGTTCGTTGCCATTTTTCCTCTATTGCTGCTGGGTTATATCGGGATGAATCCACCGAAAACTCTCCTACTGGACTGTAATCATGTCTGCTTCCATATTTTAGATGATGGTAGGCAGAGTAACAGGTCGGGTGAAACAAGTGATGGCTGAATCAAACGAAAAATCTTCTGGTTTACTAAGAGTGTTTGTCTATGGCACCCTCAAACCAGGAGAAGTTAATTATCAAAGATACTGCGATCGCAAAGTTGTGAATGCTACGAAAGCATTTGCACTTGGTAAACTATTCGATCTTCCTCAAGGCTATCCAGCAATGACGCCAGGAGATAGTCGTGTCTATGGATATTTACTAGAGTTTAGTGTTCCAGAAGTTCTAGCGGAATTAGACGAATTGGAAGATTACTATCCTACTAAACCTGCATCCGAAAATTTATATAATCGACACAAAATAGAGGTTTACGATCTGCAAGGGCGATCGCTTGGTTGGGCTTGGGTTTACTTGATGACACCGGCAAGAGTTAAAAAACTAGGAGGTAAACTTCAAGCTCATGGCTGGTGGAGCAGGATTATGAGTTATGAATATTTTTTATCATTCATACATTCATAATTTGTATCTTATATCACACCAATTCTCCAAAACAGAGAAGCATTGTTTGAAGCGTCTCTACAGATGAGAGTGCACCGGGCGTGGGGATGCCCTGAGATAGAGAATTGGTATTATCTTCTGCTTTGGCTCATCATTGCCAATGATGAGCTATGCAAATTTTTTTATCATTCATCATTCACAATTATTAATGATATTCGTTTTCTATATCTGAAGGTTGAAGTTGCTTTCGTTGATTCACTGGTTCTTCTTCTGGATAAGTTTCTGCAGCTTTGGGAATCGGGATGATGGGGTTATTTATAGCAACCATCAATGATGGGACAGAAATCGGCTGTGACGTTGTTGGTTGTGCTTGTTCTGCTGGTGGTCTTTTCGTAACTTGTTGGGTTGCGTATTCACCGCTTGGTACCAAGCCAGATACCGCACCAATGATAGTGGCGGCTATGGCTGTACCTCCCCATACTAAAGCTAGGCGCGAACGACGACGCAAACGAGTCATTACTTGCTGGACTGTTTGTTCCACTGGTTGTGACTGCGGTACTGGCATAGTTCGCAAGCCTCGGCGCAGTTTCAGAAGCCTTTCATACAAAGATTGAACAGCCGGATCGTTTGCCAGCCATTCTTCCACCTGCCTGCGTTCGGCAGCTGTAACTTCACCATCGAGATAAGCACTCAATAACTCGAAGCGATCGCGCTTCACCATATCCATAGCACCCGTTGATTCATTGGTATACTTTACATTTTCATCTGACCAATCTGGATGAAATTGCAAGTGGGAACCGTCGTTGAAATGAGAATCAGTAGTCATCTTAACATTATTACCAATTCACGCACGGGTAAAAACAGCTGCCAACTAATTTGGCTAGACTAATCATCACTTCTCCTCTGCCAGAGGTACTCTGCATAAACTTTAATAATCTTAATGAAATCTAAAATTCTGCCATCAAGCGAAGGACAAAACTTTAAACTAGGAATCAAGATAATTTTGTAACTGAGTTTGTAATCTGGATCTGGCTCTGGCAATTCTTGATTTTACCGTTCCCAAGGAAACGCCTGTGATTTCGGCAATTTCTTCATACGCCATACCTTCGATTTCCCTCAGAACAATAGTCGTGCGAAACACCTCAGGAAGGTCGGCGATGGCTGAGCGCAATTGCTCGTAGAATTCTCTAGTGGTAAGTTCTTCCTCTGGACCGGGAGTGTCTCCGGCGATTTCCCAATCCATTTCGCCATCATCTACTGAACGAGGAGCATCCAGCGATAGGGGACTGACAACACGCTTGCGTTTCCGTAACTCGTCATAAAACAAGTTGGTAGCAATGCGACTTAACCAGCCCCGAAATTTAGATGGTTCTTGCAACCGGTGAATATTCCGATATACTCGAATCCAAACTTCTTGAGCCAAGTCAGCTCGGTCTGACCAATCTGGGGCTAAATGGTATAAAACCCTATCGACTTGGGATTGATAGCGCCGCAGTAGTTCTGCAAACGCAGCACGATCGGGGCGCAGTCCATTTTGACAGCGCAAAATCAAATCGTGGTTAGAAAGTTTATCAACTTGCACTGATGCTTCTGGAAGCCTTGCATCGACAGTTGACCAGGATACAGTAATCGATTGGCTCATAGATCGTACTGGCTGAAAATCATCCCTATCTATTAGACCTACTTATCTGCAGGATGTTCTATGTATGAGTGACGGATTTATTACTGGAACACTGGATATTTGGCAATGCCTATCCCTCTTGGATCTGGTGACATGATGTATACCTGTGTTAGCAACGATCGCCGACTATCCACCCTTGACAAATAAGTAGTAATAATGCAAACAATTAGGCGTTAGTCAACCACCAAAAATCAACATTCAAAAACAGTTCACAAAACATAGTGGATTGTAGTGTTTAATAGCTAAGTACGCAGCAGGCATTGATTCCACTAATGTTTGGTAGCCAACAAAACTGCTACTTTTGTGGCAATCTTACTAGAATCGTAGGTGATGGCTCTTTTTGATGCTGATAATTAGCACCAGCATTCGATTGTTCGGGTACGTGAACTTGCAAAAAGAAATTGAGTGAAAATGTAACTGTGATCGCTAACAATAGTTTTTCCAACATGATCTTTCTCCCACCCACACCATTAACACTATTAGTGATTGATTGCTGCGCCTGTTGGGTTCCAGGGAGTAAAAGTACTCACCTAGATTTGATAGATACTGGGAATTGGGTATCGGGTATCGGGTATCAGGGATCGGGGATTGGGCAATAGTAAGATTTATTAATTCCTAATCCCCAGTCCCCAGTCCTCAGTCCCCAGTCCCTAATCACTAGTCCCATCGACATATACGCAATGGCAAAATCTGTATAGCCCTAGTTTGCCCACAGGTATGGACAAATTCATGATGAAACTGCTAAAAGTTTGTAAATTTTTGGTGGCCGGATGACCAAGGCTGGGCATAGGGTATTGGTGATTGGGGATTGGGAATTGGACATTGGGCATTGAAGTACTGATTTTTACTATGCCCCATGCGCTTTGTCCCTTGCCCCATGCGCCAGTCCCCAGTCCCTAGTAAATACACAACACGCAAAGCGGCTTCCGAAAAGTTAGAGTAAGTTAGAAAAAAATGCGAGCTGATGCAAAATCAAAAGGGTTTGTTGGAGAGAATAGACGATGGCGATGGTAAGAAATGAATCTGTAGCGCGTGTAGGAATGCTGCTTTGTTTTGGTACAGCAATCTTATCTCTCGCTCTTCATTGGGGTATTTCCGATCCTATGACATCTCCTGCTCCGACCGGATCTGGCGGAAATAACGTAGCGAGAGCAGCAGATACTGCCAAAAAAACTCAACCTCTGATGCAAGCTGGCTCTAACCCGATCAAATCGCTGTTGGCTCAGGTTCCCATTCCAGAAAAACCCTCTACGGTTCTTGCATCTGCTGACCAGACAAAAGTGATAGTTGATTTAAGCGATCGCCGCGTCTATGTTTACCGCCAAGATCAAGTGATTGCCAGTTATCCGACTGGTATCGGCAAAAAAGGTTGGGAAACACCTACAGGCTCTTTCCAGGTTGATAATATGCGGCGCAATCCTATCTGGCGTCATCCGATCACAGGTAAAGTATTTCCACCAGGAGCTGATAGCCCTCTTGGAGATCGATGGATAGGTTTTTGGTCAGATGGACGTAATAAAATTGGTTTTCACGGCACACCAACATCAGATAACAATCTGGTAGGTACTGCTGTGTCCCACGGCTGCTTGCGTATGCGCAATCCTGATGTACGCTTGTTATTTAAACAGGTACGTGTGGGGACAATAGTGGAAGTACGGCAATAGTTTAGTAGTTAGTAGTTAGTAGTTAGTAGTTAGTAGTTGGTAGTTGGTAGTTGGTAGTTAGTAGTTAGTAGTTAGTAGTTAGTAGTTGGTTGTGGGATTTTTCTACTAACCACTATCCACTAATCACTAACTTTTTAAGATTGCATTTTTCGTTCAAAGTTTGGCGCATAGTCTTGAAGTAAATTACTGACTTGCCTGAGAATTTCATTACCAGTGTTTTTACCCAAGACCTGCCGTTCTGGAAAGAAATTGGGCCGGTCTAGGTAGCGGGCGATCGCCTCACTAATTTGCTGAGCAATCAACTCTTGCAGTTCTGTCTTGGCATGTTGGCGCTGGTAGTTGGCACCTTCTTCTGTGGTTGCATACAGAGGAGGTAGACGGTTGAGGGCATAAGCAGCAATATCTCCAACTTCCAGGGAAGTTTCGCTGGTCGCTTCTATTTCAGCTACGCGGGCGATCGCTTCTGTAAGTACCAACTCCTCCATGACGTTGATAAACTGTTTGCGTGGTACCGCCATCACTTCACCAGTCAATAGCGCCCCCATCAGCCGATCTAGCGCCATGTACTCTTCGATAGAGAGTTCGTTGGCGTTATCACAGATGCGCCCAACTTCTGCTTCCATTGCTGGTGTCAGATAACCATCCTGGAGAGCTTGTTGCACAATTTTTTCTATACTCATAACGCTCATGTTCTATAAGCCACCCAAGCAAGGTAAGGACGGTACCAATCCAATTTACTCTGCCCAATTATAAGAGCAAAAACATGTAAAAAGTACTATTTAATCACTAAGTATCGCCACGGTGTTGGATCGACAGATTGACCGTTGACATATAAACCCCAGTGTAAGTGAGGACCTGTGGATGCACCAGTAGAACCCACTGTGCCAACTACTTGACCGGGTTTGACTATATCGCCTTCTTTGACTTTAATACGGCTGAGGTGCATAAAAATACTTGTCACTCCTTGACCGTGATCGATGCCAACAACGTTACCGTGAACCCGGAAACCTTCAGATACCCTTCCTACCAAGGCAACTCGCCCAGCAGCTGGAGCAACTACAGGTGAACCCGCAGCACCAGCATAGTCAACGCCGCGATGGTAGTAATCCTTTGCAAATTTACCATTATAGTAGCGACGCACACCATAAATTGTAGAGATTCTTCCCGCATTTGGCTTAAGAAAAGCCCCATTCCAATATTTTTTAGGTGTTTGCAGAGCTTTAAATTCTGCTACACGCTGGAGTTCGTATTCTGTGGCTTTTACTCCCGCTTTACCGGGGGGGAAATTTATGCGTTGTACGGGGAATTTGCGATCGCGCACTTGCACTGACAAGCTTTTGACTTGACCATTTGCCGAAACCTGAATTTTTCTGGTTCCTGGTTTTTCTAGTGGTGTTGTGGGAATAAAAGCCCGATACTGATTAGGAGCAATCGCAAATGCAGGGTAAGTTTGATCTCCAGTGGAGACTGTCGGCTTTGCACCAGTTCCAAGATTATCTACATCTATGAACACTGATAGCGTATCTCCCAACTTAGGCTTGGATGGATTCACTCGTATCTGTAAAGCGTCTGCTGGTAATGTGAAAGCAATGGGAACAGCGACTAATGTCCCCGCTATGATTTTGCTGGCAAGACGATTGACTTGCAGATTTTGCAAACAGAAAGGGAACAATTTCTGAGTACGATATGCGGTAGTCATAGAGATACAAAAAATCCTTGCTGCTGTTGAACAACAGACTAACCTAAAAGCCGTAGAGTTTCCCGCCTCGAAGTAGATTTTACGAAATAATACCTTATTATTGTAATATTTTTGACTTGTCAAGTGCCAATGTTGGCAAGGATTGTATTTAAGTGCGAATATTTATACCAATTCTCAAAAATAGAACTACACATAGTTCGGAGTGAGTACTTAAGTACTCACTACCAACCAAGAACATTTGTAGTCATTTTTTGGAGAAACAGTATTATTTTTATCAGTCCTTCGGTCCAGGCATCCGGCAGCGGTTGCTGAAGGAATATTGGAGTTTGAAGTATTGGATAGCCTTAGTCAAGGGTCAGAAACGCTGACTCTTGGGTTCCTAAAACCAAGTGGAGAGTGCCCAAAAAGGTTATGAGAACCTCCACACAACTATTAAAACTTTGTATGCTGAAGGTTAATAGGTCTTAATAGTTATGTTAAAAACTTGTGCAAGAAGATTTTAGGCTAATAGTCGATTTAGTTTCAGTTCTCACCGTCGCCGCCTGTGGCGGATTGATGGCGGCGCTTTTACGACAACCTGTTTTACTTGGATATTTGCTGGGCGGGATGGTGATTGGTCCAACCGGGTTGGGACTGATCAAAGAATTAATTCAGGTAGAAACTCTCGCACAGTTCGGTGTTGCCTTTCTATTATTTGCCTTGGGTGTGGAATTTTCCTTTGCTGAGCTTAAAAAAGTTCAGGCGATCGCCCTTGGTGGTGGTGGGTTACAAATCACCCTTACAATCGCAGTCACCGTTTTGGTATGTGGATTAACTGGAGCGTGGGGAACCTTATTACCAGCAAAGGGCGTATTTTTGGGGGCGATTCTGTCTTTATCTTCCACAGCGGTTGTTCTTAAGTGCTTGATGGAGCGCAACGAAACAGAAACGCCGCACGGACAAGTGATGCTAGGCATTTTGGTGGTGCAGGATTTGGCTTTGGGGTTGATGCTCGCAGTCTTACCAGCTTTGCATCAACCAGGGGAAGCAATTGGCATAGCACTGCTAACAGCTCTAGTGCGGATTGGCTTATTTGCTGCAGGCGCAGTCATAGCCGGTAAGTGGCTGATCCCACCTTTGTTACGAATGCTAGCTCGTACCGAAAGCCGAGAATTATTTTTATTAGGGGTAGTGGCGCTGTGTTTGGGTATTGCCCTCCTGACAGAATATTTGGGGCTGTCGATTGAAATGGGGGCATTTGTTGCGGGTTTGATGATTTCCGAAGCAGAGTATGCCGATCAAGCCCTGACTTACGTAGAGCCACTGCGAGATATTTTTGCCAGCCTGTTTTTTGCTTCGGTCGGGATGTTAATCGATCCAGTGTTTTTGTGGAAGAACCTGGAATTAATTCTTGGGCTAGTAGCAATTGTATTTATTGGTAAATTTTTGATTATCACACCTTTGGTGAAACTGTTCCGTTATCCTCTCAAAACAGCGTTAATCGCTGGCTTTGGGCTGGCTCAAATCGGAGAATTTTCTTTTGTTCTGGCCAGTGAAGGGCAAAAGCTGGGACTGGTTTCCCGACATATATACCTATTGATTTTAGGAACAACCGCAGTTACATTGATACTTACCCCATTTGTGCTGCGCTTGGTGCCGCTCGTCTTTGACTGGCTAGAATCTATGCCTTGGCTCAAGCCCTATCTCAGCAGTGAAGAGAAGCCATTGGAAGTAGCCAATGAACTACCGATGAAAGACCATATAGTGGTCTGCGGTTATGGGCGAGTCGGCAATAATTTGGTGAAGTTATTACAACAACACAACCTGCCTGTTGTGGTGATCGATCAATCTGAAAGTAGAATTCAGCAGTTGCGTGAGGCGGGAGTACCTTATGTTTACGGAAATTGTGTGAGTTTTCACGTTTTAGAAACTGCGATGATCGGTCAAGCCAAAGCTATGGCGATCGCACTTCCCGACCCGATGAGTATTCGTCTTAGCCTCAAACGCGC
>JANZYY010000202.1 GCA_026419705.1 Fischerella sp. | reverse complement strand
CTCTATTGGTGTGGTTTCCCCTGCCTTGATTAAAATTCCTGTATCACCATCAAAGATTAATCCAGCCTTTTCACCATGAATTTCAAATCTGCGTTCTTTGTACCAGATAGTTTCGCCTTTGGCATAGATAACTTGTGCTAGCAATCCACTGCTGAAACAAAGTTGAGTTATACACAGACAGCTTTGATAATACTCTGTTTCTGTTGCCCAAAACCGATTGTGACAGTTGACGGTGAGAACTTGACCAAACAAATCAGTAAGACGATGTAATCTGGAAAGCGCACCCATTAAGGGAAAACCGAAAAGCTCATGATTGTAGCTCCATTTGCGGGGTGCGGGATACTCGGGCTTAATTGTATTGTAGCGAACGTAAAATAACTCACCAACTTCTGGTAGATGTTGCTTGATGGCTTGATGCACGCCGCCTAAAAGTTCTATGTGTTCGACGTGGAGGAGTTTTTTTTGGGCTTTTGCTAGGGTGATGATTTCCTCGGCTTCTGCCACATTTAAAGACAGCGGATACTCGACAATTACGTGTTTGCCCTTAGAGAGCGCTGTTTTGGCGATCGCGCCATGTTCTCGATTTACAGTACAAATTGCTACTAAGTCTACATCGTCTCTTGCCACTAGTTCTTGCCAAGAACCCATCGCCGTACACCGGTATTCCTGAGCGAAAGCTGCAGTTGCTTCTGGGGTATGACCAGCAACAGCAACCAAGTCTGTTCGCGCAGCATTGAGAAATGCCTCTGCACGTAGCTTTGCTGCGTACCCAGTACCAACCAAACCTACGCCTATTGTTGTTTTATCCATAGTTACTTCTGTTTCACCGATTGCTTGTGAATGTCAAGCAAATATTTTATGTTTATTATGTTTATGTATACTGGGCAGAGCTTTGAGCGAAATTACGGATATTATTAATTCTATTGGTATATGAAGTAATGGATTAACGCATTCAAGCTTTCTTGGAAATCTATAAATTTATCTAATCAGCTGGCATTTTGCTGCCGCTTTTAATAAGTAAAACTTATAATTATCAACTAACTAAATTTCATTACTAATCGGGGTCAAATTCCGGTCACATCCTTTTATTTTTCTCGTAGTATCAGAAGTGAAGCAAAATTTAACAGACGACTACCCATACAGGAGTAGCCGTAAATGCTGCTTTAGGATAACTTATACTGCCGTTTGCAAAAGAGAGGATTACTGCATGGCAACTTACAAAGTTACACTGATCAACGAAGCTGAAGGGCTAAACACAACGATTGACTGTGACGACGATACTTATATTCTAGACGCTGCTGAAGATGCTGGTCTGGATTTGCCCTACTCTTGCCGCGCTGGTGCTTGTTCTACCTGTGCTGGTAAACTCATCTCCGGTACTGTTGACCAGTCCGATCAGTCATTCCTAGATGATGACCAAATGGAAGCTGGATATGTGCTAACCTGTGTTGCTTATCCAACTTCTGACTGCACCATCGAAACTCATAAGGAAGAAGAACTTTACTAAAAAATTAGGCGCCTCACACAAGATCTCTCTTGCAAGAGTCTTCGATGTTGTAGAGATAGGGAAATAAAAGAAGCAGCACGGACAGAGAAAATAGGTCTCTGTTGTGTCTGCTCCATAAACCTAATTTGGCAAAAAGTCTAGTTGTTTGGTAGGCAGGAATGCGCTGGTGTGCGTTCCTGCTTCATTTTGCTATTACTAGTTTAAACTACCTCCACTAAATAGTGATTTAGTGATTGATCTAATGCTAGAGGGTTTTAGTTTGTTAGCTTGATTGTATTGTTGAGAACTTGAATTTGCGTGCCAGGATAGTAGAACTGAAGTATTTTCGCATTAGACCAACCTAGCTTGGCTAAATTTTGGGCACCTGTTTGACTCAAGCCGACTCCATGTCCGAGTCCACCACCAATAAAAGCGTACCCCCACAATTTTTGTTGACCTTTGTTGAGGGGCTGCAAGTAAAACAGTGTACTAACAGGCGCAGTAAAGGCACTACGAACTTCGTCTTTATGTAGGTGAAATGTACCGATATCGGTATTAACTGCCAGTTTCAGGATGCGTCCGCTTGTGCTGCGTTTGACTATCCTCATATCCTTGATAGTTTTGAACTTGGCATAAGGACTATTTTTCACTTTCAGAAACTTTTGCAAACTCTTGGCAATATCTTCTAGTTTCGTTTCTCGCCGCCACCGGAATAAATCCCACTTGCTTTCATTAAATCCGTTTTGCAAGCGGATAAACCGCTGGAAGTTATTTTCATCCGCTAAATTGTGTGCGGTTATGTTCCAAATATTACTAGGAGAATCTACGATTGGTTTGAGATAGGGACGATCCTCGCCATTCCAGACATCGCTAAAAGCAGCAGTGATACCGCCTGTAGTAGAAGAGTAAAGGGCGTCCACTAATTCGTTATTGTAAGTCAGCACCATCCCCCGTGTACTCGCGATCGCCCGATCCGTGACATCAGTTACTCCCTTGAGTCCATAATAAACTTGACAGTGCGTATCGGCGCACAATTGATACCCATCGGCAGCAAATCTGTGTAAATTACGTAGAGCGTAGGTACGGGCAATAATCGCTTGGGCTTGCATTGCTGCCATCGGAGCTTGTGTACCAATTTCATGGGGTACTACCCCACGTAAGTATGTTTCTAAAGGTACTTGATTAACTAGAGTATAACTCCCGTAGGCATTTGGCTGTAATTGCAGGCGTCCGGCGTAAAGGCGAGTATTATTTGGTTTTTTGCCTTCATTTACCTTAACTAAATTTTTGCTACTGCTAATTTCTAGATAATTTTGGCTGTAACGCTTGTCATCGACTACCCAACTAACTTGTGGTAGTTGCTGCTGAATTCTAGTATTAATAATTGCTTTTTTCTTGCCAGCTGCATGGACACTCTCTAATAGCAAGCGGCGCAATAAAGGAGTACTATAAACATCCCGCTTTGCCCATACTTGCCAGCGTTCTGGCTGGACTATTTCTACTTCTATTCCCTTCGCACGCCAATTTCTAGCGCTATCTTCGGCAGTTTCAAAAGTGCGGTAGGTTCCCAACACCACCCGTTCCTCAACTGTTGGTTGCGCCATGGGTTGCATCATCACTTCCAGTTTCACGGGTTTGGCTGTAACCAGAGTTTGCTGGCGATCGCCTGTTTTAAATGTTAGCTGTAAGCGATCGCCTTCTGTAGGTTCGAGTTGTATCTGTTCTTTTGGACTATCCCCAAATCGCTGCACAATTCCAACCCGTAGCTCTACATCTTGCGCAATTCCTTCCGGACGCGATGCAGCTGTCAACCCCAATAAACAAAATATTGTCATTACGCTATGGGAATAAGGCCAGAACGATATTTTCATAGCATTAACTAGATGCAGCAGCCGGTGTCATCTTAGTTAAAGGATTTCCAAGAAGTAAATTATCCCAGATTGTGGGGTTAACTGGACAGCCCACCTGTCAGATACAGCCATCCCCCAAGAAAATTTGGAATGTTTTTGATTTGGAAGTCCCTGAGATGACGAATTCCCTTTGTAGTTTAGTAGCTCATGAACTTTTAGTACAGCACCACTGATGAAAATCTTTATTCTTTCTACTTAAATTCTCTTAACAATTTTATTGCAATATAAAGTCATAACGACTATGATTTACATAGTAGCTGTAAAAAACGAAGCAGTATATGGTGAAAGTCCAAGAAATACCCTTGAATCAGATTAGGCGACCTCTACCACGCCAGAACGATCCCAAGAAAGTAGAGGCCTTGATGGAATCAATTCGTGAAATCGGACAGCAAGAACCAATAGACGTCTTAGAAGTAGAGGGACAATATTACAGTTTTTCTGGATGTCATCGTTATGAGGCTTGTCAGCGTTTAGGTAAAGAAACTATCTTAGCCAGAGTCCGCAAAGCACCCAAGAGTGTTTTAATGAAGCATTTAGCGTAAACAGTTGTTTGTTGTTGGTTGTTTGTTGGTTGAAACAACTACCATCAACCAACAGACTACAAAATTTGACCAATTTGGAGAAAACTATGCAATCTCAAACCAAAACATCTCTACCAATAAACATCGGTATCGACGAAGCGAATAGAGCGAAAATTGCCGAGGGTTTGTCTCGTCTTTTAGCCGACACCTACAGTCTGTATTTGAAAACCCATAATTTCCACTGGAACGTAACCGGGCCTATGTTCCAAACCCTGCATTTGATGTTTGAGCAGCAGTATACAGAATTAGCTACAGCAGTTGATTTAATCGCTGAACGGATCAGAGCACTTGGCTATCCTGCACCCGGAACCTACAGTGAATTTGCTCAGCTGAGTTCAATTCCAGAAACTAGCGGGGTTCCCAAAGCTACAGACATGATTCGCTTACTAGTAGAAGGACAAGAAGCTGTAGTGCGAACTGCACGGTCTATCTTCCCTGTGGTCGAAGAGGTAAACGACGAACCCACGGCCGACTTATTAACCCAGCGGATGCAAGTACATGAAAAGACCGCTTGGATGTTGAGAAGTTTGTTGGAAGAATAGCTAGTAGTTTGTCAAATTTGAATTGATGGATCGCAAAGTTCGTAGTCGGGACTTTAGTCCTGAATTTTTAAGCACGCTTGGTGCTGACTACAAACCCTCAAAACTGGTGGTTTGCCAAAGCAACTTTGCGGAGTTTGTAGTTGGCGCTTTCGCGCTGAAGCGCTAACTAAAAACAATACTCACCCAGCAATTTTGGTTTGGTAGAGTACTAGTTTGACAGAGTACTAGTGGTCTATATCGTTTGAAAGGTTTGTAGTGAGCGATCGCTCGATTTTCAGAGCTAAAGCCCTGACTACAAACTTTCACAACCCGTCAAAATTAATGACATGAACCACTGGTCGTCTATCGCATTAATTTTGAGAAGTAAAATGACGTAGACGCGTAGCGGCTTCCCGGAAAACAAGAGGAATTGAGAATAAATTGAACTATCAAAAGTTTTGCGATCGACTACTAGTGGTCTGTGTCATTAATTTTGCTGAATTGGATAGTTTAATGAATTACCCTTTTTTCTTTCTTGGTGCACTTGGCGTCTACCCTGCGGTCAGCCTATGAGCACGTCTATGGCAATTTGTTTTTTTACCTCTCAGAACTAAGTTAATTGCAATTTATACTGTTTTTGAGTCTAGCAGTCTGGTTTGCTTTTGAGAGTTTAGGAGCGATCGCTGTTCATCAATCATTATGGGCGTGTTCAAACTCATAAACGTAGAATAGCTGACCGAGTTTCTTCAGTAGATATCCCATGACTGCAAATAAAATTGCGCCTGCAAGTGCCCACCAGAATCCAGCTGGAGGAACAAAAGTGAAAACAGATGTGGTCGTTTCTTCCATTAGTGCGATCGCACTCCTGATTGCTACAGTCCGCGCATCCACAATCACACCCAAGCATAAACACGCAGCAGCAGTCACATATGTCAGTACAGTCAGGCGATTAATATTTTTCAGAGCATCTTGGCAAATTTTGCAGTTTTGAGTATGGGTTGTCCATACATCAAAGAGTTTTTGTTTGTCTCGTTCTGCATGGGGAAGTTCAGAGTTACATTCTGAAGCCCAAGGGATACCACCTCCAGCTCGCTTCTCCAGCCATTGGCGAAACGCGATCGCCATCTTATCTTGGGGATTGGGTGTATAAACTGCGTCCAACCATTTGCCCTTGCGCTGTTGGGCGAGAATTTTCTCTTGGTAGTGGAGTAAGACCAAATCTTGGTGTAGAAACAGCGAGGCGAGTACATGTCCCAACCATGTTGGCATTGGTAGTGCAAATATTCCCAATCCTTTCGGTATTTTACCTGCCTCATTTTTTACCAATACTTGGCAGCCAATATGACGACACCAGCCGGGACGGGTAGGGGTAGCATATAAAGCTAGGATCAGCTTCCCACCATCCTGAGAAGTTGAGACAATTCTCATGTGACAGGGTGGTTGGAAGTCATGCACTGCTTGCTCTATACTTGGGGCTACTGGTGTGATTTCAAAGGAGAAACCTTCCTGAGTAGACATTTCCCGGACTCGAATCATGTCGTAGTACTTGGCATCTTTATATCTGTTGCCGATAATTCCGTGGTGGGAGACCGGTACATGGGCTGGATCTGACACATTCTCCATAAAAAAGTCCCAGCCGTAGGGGAGGTCACGCACATTCCAAAACAGCTGTACCGTCTTGCCAGAATTATCCTCCAGTTCTGGAACAATTCGCGGTGCCCGTAATTGACTTTCTACTTGAGCTTGGGGACCAGCTTCTGCCCATACCCACAATAGCCCCTGGCGTTCTTGTGTTGGATAGGCAACAGCACAAGATTTCGGGTTTGAGCAGTTTTTAGCCTCAGTCTGCTGGTCTTGAGATTGTGGAATACTGATGCATTTCCCTTCAGAATTGAAGCGCCAAGCATGGTAGGCACACATGAGCGTGCCATCCGACTCCACACGACCTTCAGAAAGAGGAGCAAATCGATGGGGACAAAAGTTTTCAAAGCAACGCCATTTACCGGAACCATCTCGCCATAAGACAAGATCCTTTCCTAGTAATTGCATGGCGTGGGGACGAGACGAGTCTAGGAAGTCTACAACGGCTACTGGGTACCATTGCTTTGTCCATTGAAATATTTTTTCTTCTCCCTCTGGAAATTTACTGATGATACTAAGTATATTATTTTGCGATTTAGTCTCAGTAGCCATAGATGCTCCTTGATGACATGAGCCTTAGCAATAATTTTATTTGTATTTTCACATGCAACAGCCACCAGGCAAGCCTCCAAATCCTCGTTACTACAGGGTGCAATCAGCACTGCAATCCTATGCTAAAAGATGTGAATGAGGGTAAATTCATTGCCAGTCAAGATGCAAACTAGCCAGAAAATATTCTTTCCTAATATGGGTTGCGGAACTTGGGCATGGGGAAACCGATTGCTCTGGGGATACGATGAAAGCATGGATGAGCAGTTACAAGCTGTGTTCAACCTTTGTGTAAGCAACGGCGTGACTTTATTTGATACAGGTGATTCCTATGGAACAGGGAGATTAAATGGAAGAAGCGAACTACTGTTAGGACAATTTATCAGGGAATATCAAGGATCGGGTAAAGAAAATATTTGTATTGCCACTAAGCTTGCTGCTTATCCTTGGAGATTAACACGCCAATCAATGGTGCGAGCTTGCAGTTCTTCTGCTAAGCGCTTGGGCAAAAATGTCGATTTAGTACAAAAGCACTGGTCTACAGCCAATTATGCTCCTTGGCAAGAAGGGACGCTTTTAGATGGTCTGGCGGATCTTTACGAGCAAGGATTAGTCAAGGGAGTGGGCTTATCCAATTACGGTCCTAAGCGGCTGAAATGGGTGTATAAAAAATTTAGCGATCGCGGTGTTCCCATTGCTACTCTACAGGTACAATACTCTCTGTTGTCTACCTATCCTGTCACCGAATTAGGTCTCAAAGATATTTGCGAGCAACTGGGGATCAAACTGATTGCTTACAGTCCTTTGGCATTGGGACTGTTGACAGGAAAATACTCCCAAAAAGGCCCTTTTCCAAAAGGTATTCGAGGTCTATTATTTAGGCAGCTATTACCAGGAATCGGCTCGCTTTTGGCTTGTTTGCAAGAGGTCGCCCAATCTAGAAACAAAACCATGTCACAGGTGGCAATCAATTGGTGTATATGTAAAGGGACTATTCCCATTCCTGGAGCAAAAACTGTTGAACAGGCGAGGGAGAATATGGGTGCTTTGGGTTGGCAATTGGATTCTAGCGAGATTGCAGAATTAGATCGGGCTGCTGCGAGTGTAGATAAAAAAATGGTACAGAATATTTTTCAAACTAAGTAAACTTTCTGGTATTGGCAGCATACTAGTAGATGGGCGATCGAGAGTTTGGCTAAGGTTTTGCTTCCCCCTTGCTAACAAGGAATAATGGTGGACTCCAAACATTGAACCCTACCAACTGAACCGTGTTGCGTGGAAAGTTCCCTGATTAATTGCATTCAAGACAACTCTTGGAGGATGGACATTTTGCCCGTCCATGGAACATTATTAATATATTAATATTAGTAGTTTGTTATACCATAGTCATTATTACTGCTTTATGCCCTGAAAGCGTTGTTTTGCTACCCTAAATGCATCTTGCATCACAGATCGAATTTGCTTGGGGTCGGGTTTGTTTCCTCCCATTAAATCACCGAAGTAAACGCAGGCACCTTCACCCAGTGACCAAGTATAAGCAGCTGCCCAAGAAGCAGCAATGACACTGCCAAATCCAGGTATAAATTTGATTAACTCCCGTCCAACTGCTCGTGCCAAAAAGCCACTGGCGATCGCACTAACCACACCTGCTGCTTGTGATGAGGTCAGTGTCTGTCTGTACAATTTTCCTAACAGACCGACCATTGATACTTGTAAAGCTGTCAGCACAGGCATTGTCGCGAATGGCAGTGGCACTGCTGCCAGTGCAGCTGCGATGATAGCAAATGCCAAAATATAACGGCGTCCGACATCTCGGTAAAGATTTCCAATCTTCTCGCCAGCTTCATCATCCAATAACTGATGGATTGTCCGGGCT
>JANZYY010000001.1 GCA_026419705.1 Fischerella sp. | reverse complement strand
AGATGTGTATAAGAGACAGGTTAAGGATTATTTATCAGCTTCCCATACCGTTTTAAGGGGGAATTAAAACACTCTCTGAATAGTACTCTGTCAAATAAACGTATTTTTGAGTTTATTAACTACAAATTTGTCATGGATAAAAATTTATCCATAACAAGTTTTAATTTTTAAATTTAAGAATTGATTTGCTGTGGAGCATCATCCAAGCTTGCTAGGTTATCTGGTAAGTAGAGATGCGTTTGATGCAGGAAGCTAGTGGTTCATCGCATTAATTATGAGAGGTTTGTAGTGAGCGATTTATCGCTCAATTTCAAGGGCTAGAGCCGCTAACTACAAACTTTTACAACTTATCAAAACTAATGCAATGAACCACTAGCATTGAGTCTGACTGAAAAAAAGCGGTGCGGGTTAGTAAAGCAATGGTATAACCTACTAATGCACAAAATTTGTGTATTGTCCAGTTATCTCAATTTATTGTTACCTAATCATTTCGCCCGACGTTTTTTAGTACACCACTTTTGATTTATAATCACAACCAAGTTATGTAGCTGCTATCACCAGTTATCTACTAGAAAGTGTAGCCGATGAGGAAACTATTCCAGCGAATTCGGGAAGCCAGCAAAGATGAAAAATTTATGCATTTAGTTGAAAAAATAGAGGTGATAGTCTCGAAAATTCTTTCTATTTTGATGTTGGTGGTGATTTTTGTAGCGATAATTGATTTGGGTATTTTTCTATATAAAGAATTATTTAGCACTCCATACGCTAAATTTAATACAACATTATTTAAAATTTTTGGCTTATTTTTAAATATTTTGATTGCTTTGGAAATCTTGGAAAATATCACAGGTTATCTTAAAAAACATGTTTTACAAGTAGAATTAGTGATAGTAACTTCTTTAATTGCAGTAGCGCGTAAAATTATTATTCTAGATTTAGATAAAGTATCGGGCATTGATATTATTGGTTTGGGAATAGCTCTACTTTCTCTTTCAATAAGTTATTGGATTATTCGTACCACCAACGCCAAACATTAGTTAATAGTTGTTTGTTATTTGTTATTTGTTATTTGTTAATAATTAATTATTAGTTGATTATTGGGTTTGATGAATTCAAGATTTACTCAGGCTTATGTCAGAATTCTTTCAATTTGAGGCAGATTTTGTGAATTCTCTGCGTTGCATTCCCATGCAAGTACGTTACAAACTCGATACTTGTGGCATTAAGCTGAAATTATCAGATTGGAACCACATGACTCAATTAGAGCGTCAAAACTTAGTTGAATTACCATGCACTACGGAATCTGAAATTCAGGCTTATCGCAAGTATATCCAAGAATTGATTTTACAACGCACCGGTACACCCGCCGTTGAATTGCCTATTGAGGCTCATCCTGCATGGATGGATGCTAGTACTGTACCAATTAGTGTTCGTGAAAAAGCTCAAGAAGTAGGCGTTTCCATCACTACTGAATGCTGGTCAAATCTCACTCCCTTGCAGCGTTTTGCCCTGATTAAACTTAGTCGTCCTGGGCATGAAAATAAAAACTTTATCCCAGCTTTGAGGGAGTTTAATTTGCAATAACATCAAAAACGGCGTTGCAAAGACAGGGGGATAATTTTATTTTCTCCTTTCATGGAAAAACTCAATTCTTGGCGTTCTCGGCGTCTACCCTTCGGGAAGCCACTACGTGTCTATGGCGGTTCATTATTCATGCCTGTTTGATGTAACACCTCAAAAACACTAAGACACGAAGGCACTAAGACACTAAGATACGTAGATAATTAATTATAGACGTTGCTGATTTTATGTACGATGCAAGATTTTGTGTGATTTCAAAACCTTTGTACCAGAGGCGCTGTTTGCAGCGTTTCTACATCAATCAATCAGCAACACCTCTTTTTTGACGCTCGAAGAAGTGAGGATATGAAAATATGGCTGCAAAGAAAATTCTTATGCTCGTTGGGGATTATGTAGAAGATTATGAGGTCATGGTTCCTTTCCAAGCCCTGCAGATGGTAGGACACACCGTTCACGCAGTTTGCCCTGATAAAAAAGCAGGCGACAAGGTGCGAACCGCCATTCACGATTTTGAAGGGGATCAAACTTATAGTGAAAAACCAGGTCATAATTTCACGGTCAATGCCACCTTTGATGAAGTAAAGGCTGATACTTACGATGCCCTAGTAATTCCTGGAGGTCGCGCACCAGAATATATCCGCCTAAATGAGAAAGTGCTAGAAATCACTCGTTACTTTGCCCAAGCAAACAAGCCCATAGCTGCCATTTGTCATGGTTTGCAATTGTTGGCAGCTGCAGATGTACTGGCAGGGAAGAATTGTACTGCCTACCCTGCGTGTGGTCCAGATGTGCGCCGTGCAGGTGGTATTTATGTAGATAAGCCAGCGGATGAGGTCGTAGTTGATGGTAATTTAGTCACTGCACCGGCTTGGCCTGCTCATCCCCGTTGGCTGGCGGAATTCCTGAAAGTACTCGGCACTAAGATTGAGCATCCTGAGATGGCTGCAGTCAGTTAGCTAATACAGGCCCAATACGGTTCCCCCCCCAACCCTGCTTGGGAAGGCACCAAGGTGGTTTCATACGACGTAATAAAAGTTTTGAATCCCTACCAAATTCTAATACCATTTCTCTCAATGTTTGATACAAATGATTCTCTATAGCCGGTTGGGGGGACTACATATGTTTCAAAGTTAAAGGAAATTGATATTAGTGGGTCATGAACTTTGAGTACAGCACCGCCGATCAAAATCTTTATTCCTTGTGCCCTCTGCCTTCGCAACCGCTGTCTTATTTTCAGAGTAGACTCTTTGTGCTCTACCCTGGTGGAAGGCAGCTAGCTAGCTAGCTGCGCGTCTGTGCGTCCTTGATAGTTAGTGAATACAGATATTTTCTGGGAATCAGCCCTGTATCCCTTGGGGAGGGTTGTATTCTCTTCCTAGAAATGCTGTAATTTAATGTCGTGCCTACCTTTGGTGTGAGTAGAGGATAAGGGTACAGTATATTCCTTATCTTTCTCCTGTGTTAATTTGTACTGACTGAGGCAACAAGATTATAGAAAATAGTGATGACCTGATTAATATTACACAAGTGTACAGATTGAGAAGCAAGGAAAGCATTGAAGAGGGATTTATTTTGATTTTTTTAATTTCTAATTCCTAAGCGGAGAGTGAAGCTATAGTGGATTTAGCAATTTTGCTATTGATGTGGCTAAGGCTAAGTCTTAGTGCCAATTTTTTCTTAAAACAGTTTAGCAACACCCTGCAACTCGATGACAGGCAAATACGCAAGACGAAATGCATTTCTGCGGCTAGTGTCTGCTAAAGAAGCAGCTTACGGGTCGGGATTTCGTTACTCTTTGTTCCCCAGTAAAGAAGCAGTAATTGGACGCGACCCTAGCTGTCAAATAGTCTTGGATGCCATGATGTATCGCATGGTATCTCGTCGTCATGCGGTGGTTCGTCCTCTTCCTACTTCTCCAGATCGGGAATCTAGCTGGGTAATTTGCGATTTGAATAGTGCTAATGGTACTTATTTAAATGGACAACGCTTGCAGGGTTGTCAGCAATTAATGCCGGGCGATCGCATTACTCTCGGTTATGATGGTCCGGAATTACTGTTTGAGTACGAATTCAACCACCAATCTACTATAATTGCATCCATTGCCGAAGCTACATCACTGACACCAGCAGGTGGCTACCAAACACCAACAGTACCAGATTCTTCGGTTAGCTTCACGCAATTGTTTCCGATTATTTCGACTGGTAAAGATTTAACTCGCAAAGCTTATCTCATACCGGGTGTACTTACGGTCGTTTTTGTGGTCCTGATGTTTGCCACAGTGGGGAATCCACAAGCTAATCAAGTGATTGTGGGGACTTACATAGCATCCGCTGCTTACTACTTTATTTATCAATTGTGTGGAAAGCGCAAGCCTTGGTGGGTGTTAATGTTTTCAGGATTGACAACGATGTTCATCCTGCTGAGTCCCCTATTAGATTTTTTTATTTTCTTCTTTCGCGATGTCTTGCCTGGTAACTTACCCTCAGATCAAGAAACTATCACCTTCACAGAGTTATTGATCCGGTACTTTTTTGGTGCTGGTTTGATGGAAGAATTACTGAAAGCATTGCCATTACTACTATCGTACGCGGTTTCTAGGGGACTGCGCTCACCGTGGCGAGAACGTATCGGTGTCTGGGAACCTCTAGATGGCATTCTTCTGGGAACTGCTTCTGCTGTAGGCTTTACTTTATTGGAAACATTGGGGCAGTATGTACCACAAATTACACAAAATGTTTCCATACAGTCAGGGGACGGAGCTGGTCAACTAGCTGGATTGCAACTATTAATTCCCCGTATTTTAGGTTCTGTAGCAGGACACATGGCTTACAGTGGCTACCTAGGCTATTTTATCGGGTTGGCTGTTCTTAAGCCCAGAAAAAGCTGGCAGATTCTGCTGATTGGCTATCTTACTTCTGCTGGACTTCACGCTTTATGGAATGCCACAGGAACTATCAACGGCTTGTTATTAGTAGTTGTAGGTGTATTATCTTATGCTTTCTTAATGGCTGCTATTCTCAAGGCACGCGCATTATCACCCACACGAGAGCATAATTTCGCTACCCGCTTTCTCGAGCGTAAATAAGCAAAAGCAATCAAGGGATTAATCAAATTTTTCTGTCTTCAGATAGATGACGCTCGTTTTGCAATTACTTAAACTCATCCTTACGATGGCAAACTTAAGCCTGAATAACCCGAGTGAAATAAAGACTTGCAATCCAAGCGTCACTTCCTACTCAAAGTTGCTTGCCACCAGAAGAATTGGGATGGGAGCAAAGCAAAAAATAAACACGATAAAAATTTGAGTTCAGGCTTCACCTTCACCTTGAATGCTATCTAGTTCACGCAAAGCGTAGTAAGCGATCGCCAAACTAGCTCTTGCCTGTTCGATTTCAGATAAATTGGTCCATTCTTGTTCGCCAACTTGATTGAGTACACTTTCTCGATTTTCATTTTGTGGTTCGCTACTCCGCATTGCGTAAGCGTAGGGACGAGCTAATACCAACAAATCATCTGCTCCCCAACCGGGCAGTACAGCTTGAACGCACTCTACTAGCTGTTCTGCTATTGATTGTTTAGCAACAAAAACATCAGCAGCTTTGGTGGCGATCGCCTTCAACCAATCTTGGGGTACGCGAGTAGCGAAACTGGTTTGTAAACTTTCTTGAAGTCTGGCGACAAGATGCGATTTTGTATTACACTTGTAGTATGCAGCAGCGGAAACCCATAGCATCTCTATCTTGTTGTGAAAAGCTTGCGATCGCCCGGTTAATTCATCTGCCAGTGCATCTTCAAGTAAGAACTGTTGTTCGAGTTGGAGAAAATATTCTTCTGAATGTTCGTCAGTTGGATTCCAAGGATAGGTACTATCTTCTGGTTGTAGCAGTGCTTCTAAAAATTCGAGTTCCATTTGAGAAGGTAGGATTTGGAAATTGTCTGAACCTTGAATGTGCTTAGCCATGTGTCGCCTCCCAATTAATCAATTTTGTTGTATTTACAGCTACAGCAGCTAGTTTCTCATTTCCGCACGCAAAATATAATTTTGCTAAGTTTGTCTGCCGGTTTTTTGCTAATAACTGCAACAGAAATCACCGCTTTTAGAAAAAGGGGAAATCTCGAACCCAGCTCCCGCTCTGGGAGTGGGGATGAGGAGAAAATTTTCTATATAGAACGTTTTTTTACTTTTGCCTGTTGCTGGACTGTTCTTTTGACTTTGAGTCTGGCTGCCTTTTTGTACTAACAATCTTCAATCATAAATTCCCAAGAGTGGCTTCTCATGCTACCAAACTTTAACTGCATTCCTGGTTCTAGGAGAACCTCCTGGCGATGGATTTGCTGCCAACCCTGAGGACCCAAAATCCAGGTTGTGCCATAAGTAGAGTTTTCTCTGAGGTAGTAAGTTCGCACAGGAGTAGGGCCGGTGAAAGTATTGCGACACAAAATTTCGGCATGACGCTTAGAAACTGATGGTTCTTGAATGACAATATGATTGTCTGCCGTTCGACCAATGCGAGTTACACCAGTCTCTAGTGTATAAGTTTTACCATTCGACTTTAAGCAGGCAGTAGGAAGTAAGGAAGCAATACCAGGTATGGAAGTTTCTGGTAGTTCTGTGATTCCCTCGTCGTAACTCCTAATTAATTCGCCTTCAAATTGTGGATGCAGGTACAGAACCGGTAGTGTCCAAGCTGGTTGATTGAATTTATATACTGTCAACAGGTGTTGTCTTGCCTCCGCCACGGCGTGATCGATGGGCAGTCGTTTTCGCAAACCTTGAACAAAGGTGTGAATAAAGGAAAGGCTTTCCTCGTTTGCGATTTCATCTCGCATTCCTAAAACCGCAGGCACGCCATTGCGGATGAGTACTTCTGCTAGACTACTGCAAGGTATGGCTTGACCGTTCACAGCTGCAGGTTGTGCTCCCCAACAGGCGTTGAAAACTGCCAGTTTTACACCTACACGCGTTAAAACTTGTGCGAGTTCCATGCCATTCAGACGCATATCAGGTTGTAAGAGTAAATACCCCCCGTCTGGTCCTCGCAATCCGTGACCGGCATAAAAGAAGATGTTGTAAGTTCGCGTTTCTAGCTCTTGAATTAACTTCTGTGGGGTTGGCTGTAAAAGTGTATTGACGATGCAAGGCGCATATCCTTGTGTATGACTGCTGCCGATCGCAGAGCCATTGGCAAGGGTTTGTTCCAAAATCGCAGCTCTTTCTTTATCCAACTGGAGGTTTTCATCTGCTCCCAAAACTAGCAAGATATTTAAAGCTTGATCGGTTCGCAAAGATGGCAGGGGTTCAACTTCACTAGTTGTACGACTAAATAGAATGTTTTGGGATAGTGATATTGCCGACTGACCTGGTTCGCGCTGCATAATTTCCCAAGGGAGGGCGATCAAATTAGGATCGCGAATTTCTAATCGGAAGCGTAGACGCGTATTCTTACCCATAGCATAGGCGCGACTGCCTTCAAGACTATTTAGAATAGGGCCGTCAAATAGCCAGCGCCACAAACTAATTCCCAGGTATTGCATCAGCCGACTGCTGTAATTGGTTGTTTGACCAGAAACCGGTGGAAGCAACTCATTTGGGAGTGGAGTTGAACTTGGAAAGGTTGTAGCAGGGGAAATATCTATGCGAGTGTTAGGAGCAAACATTTGCTGCCATTCTCTCCAAGCTTGGGTCAAGCCCACAGACCAGACACAATCATGAATCACACGACCACTGGGATAGGGAGCATCAAACACGCAAATAGCGAAATTTTCAGGACCAGCTTTGACGAGACGGGTAATCGCCAAGTTTAAGGATGGAGTCATTACATAAATAATGTCAAATCAAAAATCTCGAATAACAACAGTTATTAGTAGGCAAAAGTTTTTGCCTTTCTGGAATTTTTTATTCTGGTTTTTACCTGTATTATTTCAGGTTTATACTAGTTTATCGAGTTTTTGGCTATTCAGTGCTGCCAGTGGAATTAGTGCCTTGTGGAGGTGACGACCGATCCAGGGGCGCAGGTTTACCACTAAACTCAACTGCTGTCTGTTTGGAGGTGCTAGCAGCATTACTCACTTGACATTGATTGGAAAGCTCTGGTGGGGGTGTGGAAATTTTCTTATTCAATGATTTTTCAAATTCAGACAAGCGTATCCTATATACTTCCCTTTGTTTCACAATAGTTCTGCTGACTGTGGAAGTGGATGTGGGGTTAGACGGATCTATAGATGAAGCCACACTCCCTGCAACAGAACATACCCGCAGATACACCCAAGAGTTGGTATTTGTTTGTTCTGGCTTTGGTTGTTGATTTGGATTAATAATTTGCAAAATACTACCAGCAGGTGCAATTGCTGTTTTTGGAGGTGACGTGGTTGTGCTTAAAAAGAGTTGACTTGTTGTCTGAATCACCTCAGGGCGATCGCTCGTTGTTGGCGATACAGATGGAGCAGCATTAATCGGGTTCCTTGATATTGGAGCGGGAAGGGGAACTTTTTTTCCTAAGATTCCTCCCTGGCGCCCCCACAAAAATCCTAAGAAACCACCACCCACTACTAACGCCAAAAGGATAACCAACTGTAGCGGTACTGGCGATCGCTTGCTAGGTGCTGTATCCGGCATTACTTGAGTTTTTTGGCTGCCGCTATTTTTTGACAGGGTTTGTAAGGTTGTGGGCGGGTAACTTGTAGTGGGAATGTCAGACAATTTAGGTAAGACTGCTTCTAGCTTTGTTTCTGGTTCAGAGTATTTGTACTGGTAGTGAACTAAGGCAATGGTGACATTGTCGTGTCCATTTTGCGTATTTGCAATTTCAACTAGCCTATCTGTAACATTAACTACATCACGATTGCTGGTCAGGATAGGTAAGATTTCGGTTTCCCAGTTCTGTTCTACGCGGTCAAAGTCGCTTAGGCCATCAGAACAGAGTAGGAAAATACAATCCTCGTCAAGGATGAAGCGTTCTGCGGAAGGATGCAAGGAAATACTCGGACTCATGCCCAGCGCCTGCACCAAAGAGCCAGAAGCACCTTGTTGCACAGCATCCCGGTAGATGGCATAACCCAGCCGCACTTCCCGAGAAGCAACATCATCATCAAGGGTGACTTGGTAGCAGCCATGACGCGTAATCCAGTAAGCACGACTATCACCTACATGGGCAATGTACATTTCGTGACCTATGGGCAAAGCCATCACCAAGGTAGTTCCCATGCGCTGGCGTCCTTGTCGGCTTTCGCTGTCGTTGCGCTGGCTGATTTTGTCGTTAGCAACAGCAGCAGCTCGTTGCAAGTCTTCCAGTAGTAGATTGGGTTCAATGTGGTCGTAGGGAACTTTAGTCAGTTCCTGTACCTGCTGTTGAATTGTTTCAATTGCCAAATTTGATGCGACATTACCACCTTCGTGTCCGCCGATCCCATCACACACAATCGCCAGAGCTGACGGATCGGGTGGTTTGCTCACCAAACTACCACTAGGTGGATAGCAAGCATCTTCATTGCGCTGGCGACTGGGACCAGTGTCACTTTTTGTAGCAATTGTAATGGTGGGAGATTGCGATCGCCCTAATTCTGTTAGTCCTTTATCTAAAACTCTGACTAATTGCTCTGCTGCTTGTATTTCTTTTTCAATCAAACAACGGCACATTTCGCTCATAAATCCTGCAATTGCCGGTTTTGCACCGCTCAGCAACTGCTGCCAAAACTCTCCTAACTCGGACAAGCTTGGTTGAGAATCTTCCTGAAAATGTAATTCCAACAACCGTACTAACGACCCTTCTACTCTTAATAAATGGGGTTCGAGTAAGCTAGAGGCCACACCTTCACTAGCCAAGGGCTGCCAAAGTTGTGCTATTTGCCACAGCCAATTGAGTTGGCGCATTGATGTCGCATCACGCCAAGCAGCGGTTAATTCGCTACACAACTCTACAGTCAATGAGGCTGTTCCATCTAAAATCTGGAGCGGGGGTTTTTCTAGCAACAATATTTCTTGCGCTTCTCCTCCCTGAGGGACAGACAGTACTCCGTATACCTGCGGTACATGCAAGCGATAGGGAATAAGCCTTAGATAAGGTCTGATTGCCTGTAATTTTTCTGAATCCGGCGTTTGAGGTAAAAAACCTGGTTTAGTATCTAAAATAATGGATTTATCTATAACTAAATAGCGAGTGGCTAATATCTGTCCTGGATTACCCAGATCCAGACCATCTACCACCGCCCAGAGAAAGCGTTTGGGTAAAGGTGTAGAGCATCGCTGGCAGAAATTGTGGGTAAGGGGGTTGGGAGCCTGACAAAGTTCATTTGGGCAATAAAGCGTAGCCGCGTCATTTTCCATAATTTTCCCACCGATCAGCGATTGGCAATTTCTTTAAAAGCATTGGCAGCAGTACTTTGAACCGCTCATTTTTTTTTTAACCTGATATATCCAACTTTTGGATCGTGATTTTAACTTATGGATGAATCTAGGTGCGAAGGTGCACCCAAGCAATATTTGATTAATCCATTCCACAGTCACTCTGCGTGCTGCTCCATCACCACAGCAACTCAACTTACAGCTTGCCATCAGACCATAATGCCATTACAACTACACTGTTTGCTTAGACTAATTACCCCATCCGAAACAGGAGAACATACTAGTCTTTCTTTTAGTTTAAAGGCAGCAAGGCGTTAATCAACATTAAGTCAACAATGAAGACAGCTAATAGCTAGTCTTCAAATGCTATTAGCAATTTGCTATAGCCAAGATATAAGTTTGTTGCTCCGCCTGCTAGGTTAACTGCAAATTTAACATATTTACTCTGTGAAAGTGTAATGGAAGATAACAAAGAAAAAATTTTTTCCTCGCACTGCTAACCATGGTGATGTAGTTTCTGAAGAATCGCGAACCTCTGCAGATCAACCCAAACAACTTGTCGTTGATGCTCCTAATATCACGGGCGAGCGCATGCAATTTCCGACATAATTTGCTAAAAAGCTTTACATCATGTTAAAGATGCAGAAGAAATTGCAGATGTAATTCTACAAGCGCAAGTTGACACAGTTGGTAGTATTTCTAGAGTCAACAGTCAAAAGTTTTTAGTCATGACTAATGACTAGTGACTATTGACTAAATTGAGAGGTTTTTCTAAGCGGATAAGAATAAATTCAGTATTGTCAACTTGTTTGGGAATACGCCCCATAGAATCGGCATAATTGTTGTCGTTAATCACAAGCAGCGTTTTGGCATCTACAGGTAACACACTTTCTACAGTCACGAAAGGAAATGTAAATATACCTTTGCTCGTACTATTACCACCAATTTTTTTGATGTCAGAAATTTTGAGCAAATCTACTAATAATTGTTTATCAACAAAACCATTGACATCAACTTGTTTCAGATTAATTTTATATAGGCGTTTAAATTTAGCAGGATATTTAAAGGCAGGATTATTTGGATCTCCCTGATTATGGTCGCGCTCAATCACAATATATTCATCATCATTAATAGCTGTAAGTTCACCAATTGCATGGTTAGGATTTTCGAGCTTGTAAGAAAAAACTTTACCTGTATATTGTTTAGTAGCTAAATCAAATTCATGAATTAACAGGCGTTGCTTGAGAGAGTCATTCTTTAAAGATCCTTCTAAAAGCGCATAAAGTTTTGTACCACTGGTGTTGAGTGCCAAGCCTTCAAAACCTTTGGAACTATCAAGATTTGCTGCTGTAGTTCTTGCTTGTTGATTGGGGAAACTGGTAAATTCTGGGTGGTCAGGAGACTTCACAAAATTTAACTTTCCGAGCCCCAAAAAGTTGGGTAAAGGAATAGGAGAATCTAGAACTTCGCCATTGTTTCCTATGTGCAGCAAAAATGGACCAAACTCATCTCCTAACCAATAGCTACCGTCAGCTGCGCGTCGGAATGATTCCACATCAAAATCTCCCCCTGTCAACAAGCGATTTTTTTTGATTGCTGGGCTAACTGGGATAGTGCTACCTGGATAAAAAGACTGTTCCGCGACGATGGAGAAGTTAACTTTACGATTTCGATCGTTGATTTCTATAAAGCTTTGTCGATTAAAGCTTGCAAGTCTTTCTCCTGTTTGGAGATTGACTGGAAAAACTTTACCTGTAGTAAAATCAGGCTCGACTGCATAAATACGCAGTACGTAGTCAGGTGAATTAGCTTTGCTGCCAAAACCATTATCTGAAATGACTAGGTAAGTACCTGTTTTTGGTCCTGCAATCACAGCCGAAAAGCCTTGAACAGGTTGAGCATTAACAAAAGGAACAGTGCGATTTGTCTTTTTGAATTGAGCTGTTGTTGGTCCAGGGGCAAAAGTATCAGCACTCAAAACGGCACGTCCAACTAGTTCGGCAGCAAAGCAACGGGAGTGGAAAAATAACAATAAAATGACGACAGGCTGCGGCGATAGCCAAGCAGCCAGCAGTTTACCAAGACAGTGGCAAAGCATTTGGGTGATAATTTATGAGCTTAAGTATCAACATAGTATCTTCCAATGCTTTGCTTGCATGGTAGTTAAGAGTTAAAATTTTTATCATTCTAACTCTCAACCTAGCTACTGTTGATTCATAACTTACCATTCATAATTCTGTCGATCGTCAGATGCAACTTGGGGAAGTCCCATACTGTAGTTGATCGCGCGAGAAGAAAGATTATAGCTGATTTCGCCTTTTTGTAGGAGCGATCGCAGAAAATGCTCCAAGTCTGAGCCGATGCGGCGTAAGTTGTAATCAGTTAGGTCTGCGCCACTATATGCTTCTACTAGTTCATCAAACTTGCGATAAACCTTTTGCAGAGCATCCTCATTCCAGTTGAATTCGTTGTCTGGGTCAACATCTAACGTCAAGACCTGATTACTGGGAACTAATTCGCCCTCCCGATCGATTTCAGCCGCAAAAATACGGATATGCCGGGTTGTGGACTTAAGCAGCATTGGGTTGTCGTCCATAAAGGTGTCTTCCGATCAAGGTTACAGCAGTTTCTCGTTTGAATAGAATACAAGCAAATGATGCTAATAGACGATGGCAGTCTAACTTTTTGGGCTAGGGATAGTTCTATCTTAATCTTTATTAGGGATATGCATAAAACGAAATCATTGCCGAACAAAGGCATCTGGCATTCGGCAGAAGGCACTTATGTTTGAATTTATAAATAAAAGCGAGCAACTTTATTAAATCTCCCGGATTTCTTCGTGAGGATGCCATCAGTGGCTTGCCTGCAAGCGTAATAATACTAATTCTCTTTAAGCTTGAAACGTATCATATCCTCCCAATCCCCCTTACAAACAGGGGGGCTGTTTCATTCTCCGCAGAAAAAATATCTGTATAAACGTAGACGCGCAGCGGCTTACCGCAGGCTACCACTAAGGATGCAAAGAGCACAAAGAATTTCAGAGGTTGGAGAAATTTAGATTTTTCTTTTTTAGAATGAAACGGCCCTGCTTACAAAGAAGGGGCTAAGGAGAATCATAAATATCAAGCATTTGCAGAAATAGTATAAGTGCCTTCTTAAAGACTCTATTGCCAAGCTTGAATCCCTTGGAATCTTTAGCTAAGATGGCCGCCAAAACCTTCTAAATAGAAGAAACTATGTCTGTCTTACAAACAAGCAAGCATGCAGAAGTTGAGACAGCACGTTGAGTCCAGCACTATGGGAGGGTACACCTACGGGATGCCTTCCAGGTAGAGGGGGACAAAAAGGATGAGGGTTTGCTCGCTGATGTCCGCTTTGCCAGCATGGGTAAAAGGTCCACTTCTAGGAATCCGGTTTAATTTGGAGGCACTGTGAATTTTTCTTTATAGAAAAATTTTTTGATTACCCAGGAACACCTTTAAATGCATCAATGTCAAGTTTTTCGTACTTATCCAGTCAGAAAGAAGCTAAAGCGATATACTTGGCTGGAAAATTTTCAACCATGTTTATATTGTGTCAAGAAAGAAAATTTTTACTTAATGATGACTTTGCTTATTAATTTTTTCTGTATTGTCTGATGAAAAAAGAGTACATCTAGTGATTTTACGTAAATGCGATGCAAATCAGTCCAGCTTTCATTATTTAAAGCGAATTCAGCGTTTTTACTTACGTATAACCACTATTTGATCAGTAAAAACTCAAACTGTTATTGACGTGGAGATAAAGTTGATGTAAAAACCTTTAAAAAGCCAGAACAAGTTCTTACAAAAACTTTATTGTATACAATCTTAAAAACTGAATAATAGTTATGGCTTGGTTAGACCACAGCAATGACTGCATAGCCAGAACCTTGACATTGAAAGTCTAGCTAGAAACAATAGCAGGAGAAGCAATATGGAATACAAATTTAGTCTAGGAAGGAAGAAGGTTAAAAATTTTTGAATAAAAAAATATAGAGAATTTTTGCTAGAGATATAGCTCCTCACCTCTATCACCAAAAAGTAAAGGAATCCTAACAGCTATGAACTCCAAAGCATTACCGCGCCAATTAAGTAATATCGAAGTGGGTATTTATGAATGTGAAATACATCTCAAATTTCGATTGATTGAGGAAAAAAGTTTATTGGGCGATCGCGATCAATTGTTGCAAGTACTGCTAGATGCATTGACTGAAGGTTCTGACGACTTTCTGGAAACTGTGCAAACCTCTGTGAAGGCCCAGGAAATTTCAGAGCTGAAAGCCTCACCGCAAATGCGACGCCAGTTGATGCGCCTGCGCAACTCCACCGAGAATGCTTAAAAGTTGGCGATTGCCAGTAAAGGCTTTAGATTGGGCATAAAATAGCAAATTACTGTTGAGTTTTGCCCACAAGCTGAGTTACTGTCTCAACGAGTTCGCTTTCGTAACCCGCTGGTATAGTTCAAGCTGGGTTCGATCTGACTCTAGGAGAAGCTAGTTTACGATCGTCTCAGACAAAGACGCTGTCGCATTTACAGTAGCCTTCACCCTTGGCATTACAGATACTTGCTGGATATTTACCAATGCAGGCAAAGCTTGCTTGACAATGGGGTTTAAATTCTAAAATTTTATTTCCAGGGAATTACTAGAACCTTTACTTATACTCATCTTCTGTTTGCGAAGATAGCAAGCAGGTAATTATTTTCGTGACAGATCCTGCATTTGCAACGTTTTCTATTTTGTTAAGCAAAAAGGAAGGATATTACAGAATACAGAACTCAGAACTTAGGAGTAGAAATTCTGAATTCTGACTTCTGGATTCTGAATAAGGATAATTTCTTACGAACCCTGTTTGTTGTGTGTTGAACTGTAAGTAGTAGCTGCAAGAGGTGGAATAGTTTTAGCGTCTCCTCACTGCCATTTAAAACTGCTGTTTGCAATCGCATTCAATGTAACTCCAACTGGAGTTAGTGAGTCATACAGTCCACTTTTAGTTTATTTAGCAAGACCATGCTCAAGAGCAAAACGAACTAACTCGGTACGACTATTCGTACCTGTTTTACTAAACAAACGGCTGACGTACTTCTCAACATTGCGGACGCTAGTTTCCAAACGACGCGCGATTTCTTTGTTCATTAAGCCTTCTGCTACCAAATTCAAAACGCTTTGTTCTCGGGGAGTCAAGTCAATTGTAAAAGGTGGTGGGGATTGAGCGATCGCGTTTCTTTGAGTCAATAAGGCTTTAATTTGGGCAATTTGATTGGCTAAATCGGCAATATCTGGTGTTTCACCCTCTTCAGTGATTGCTTGAGTTTTGGTCACACGGCGAGCAAGTAAGTTTTCGACGATTGCGACTAACTCATCAGGATCGAAAGGTTTGGGGAGATAGGCGTCAACACCAGCCTGATAACCTTGGATGCGATCGGTCGTCATGCCTTTAGCCGTTAAAAATATCACTGGTAGCGCTCGAAAACGGGGGTCTTCACGCAGTTGCTTCAGGAACTGATATCCGTCTACTTGAGGCATCATAATGTCAGAAATCACCAAGTCAGGTGTACTTTGCTGCATCAATTCCCAACCTTCACGAGCGTTACTGGCAACCTGAACGCTGAAACCGCTTTCTTGTAAATAATCTTTTACTGCTTCACGCAATCCCGGCTCATCATCTACCAGTAACAGTTGTGCTGACATTTACTGTTTCCTTTCCTCAACCTTAATTACAATTTAGCGAAAATTAGCAGGCTTTTGGTAACCAGAGGCAAAGGAAAAAAATTGCCGGACAAGAAGATGGGGTTTTGGGGGAGAGCCTAGTTTGATATTCTCCCCAACTGTCCACCTCCAGTTCCCCCGATCTTACAGCACCAAGGATTCATGAATACTGAATCGATGCTTTACACCCAATCGAGCCTAGTACAAAGCCTGCAAATTTCAGTACTCGCACTTCAAAGTAGAAAATCCCATGCGGAGACTCTATGTAGAGTATTATGCTAAGTATCTGCAATCATCAAACCGATGCGATGTGCAGCCAGTTGCAGTTGCTCTACATCGCGCTCAGTAAATTTATGGTGCTTAAAAGTACCAACGTGCAGCACTCCGACCATATCCTGTCTGAGCGGTACTGGTATACCAACAAGCGATTTCAGATCCTTATTGACGCAAGACTGGACTAACTACCTCTACCTTCGATAAGTCATCGACTATCATTGGCTTCTTGTTTGCAGCAATGCGACCAGCTACACCTCGCTCGATGGTAATACGGATCTTTTGTGCGATCTCTTCTTCAAGTCCGATGCTGGCGTACACACCCAAATTCTGTTGCTCCTTAACTGGTAACAGGAATGTCACAGTATCAACAGACATATACTCTCGCAGCCACTCAAGTAGCTTTTGGAGGGATGTAGAAAGGTTAGTTGCGTTCTTGTTTTGCTCCCCATCTATAAATACATTCCAACCTTTATAGAATCCTGGCAAACCATGATAATCTCGCCAAAATACCATTACTTACACTCCAGTAAATACAAAATTTAGAAATTGCAGTAGATGCCCGAAAATTATAATTTGATTGTAAGTATTAAGACGACAATCTTATGATTAGAATCAAGTGGAAATTGATACTAAATAGTACTATTTACCCTTGAATTGACAAGTCAAATAAAGTTCCTTTTCTGGTACATTGTACTATTTTCTATAGAAAACTCTGGCTCTGGTTCTTGGGCTTTGCCTGGGAATAGAAAGGCTAGTTCATGCCAGCCTTGATTATTGAGATAATTTAACTTAGTGTCGTCGGCGATCGATAACTAGCAATTACCAACAAAAAATTTTCAGATATTTTCAACGATCGTTGCTTTTTCCGGCAATTTAGCTTCCCTTTGCCCAGCAGCACGTGCTTTTGCAGTCAACAATCCAATAGGAGTACTTAATAAGTCTACAAGAGAAGCTTTGCCGACTAAAGCCTTGAAACTATCCCTCGGTAATTCCTTCAATAACCAACGTGCCAATCGATAGCCATATTCTTTGAGTGTCATGTCTGGCATGAGTTCTATGCCATACAACTCATGTAGATAGCGATGGGAACGCCCATAGCGGTGCCATTGACTTTGTAATTCTCTAAGTGTAGTACGGTGACGGTGTTGCACGATTGCCCCAGAAGCAAATTCCAAACGCCCGATATTTTTCAGTTGAATCCGCCAGCAGATATCGGCATCACCGCCGGTGGTAAGATAGGGACGAAACAAACCCGCTTTTTCTAAGGCTTGTCGCCGAATTGCCAAATTCGCAGTTTGACCGTAGGGACAAAACTTATGGGCAAGTGTATGTTTTTGCGATAAGGTTTCTTGACGCTCAGCAAATACTTCTAGCAAACTTTTTCCAGGTAGTGCCGTAATTTCACCTGCAACAATTGCTACGTCTGGATTGACAAAAGGCGCAATTAATGCATGCAACCACTGTGGTCGGGGGCGACAATCAGCATCAGTAAAGGCTACGATCTCACCACTGGCAGCGCGAATACCTGTATTGCGGGCGGCGTAGGAACTTTGAATTTGTTTTTCGCTGAAAGCACGAATGAGTGAAGGATAATTTTCGGCTGTTTTTTGCAGGAGAACATCAGTGCGATCGCTACTATTATTGTCTACCAGCAAATATTCCACCTGTTGTTTTGGGTAAGTTTGAGCCAACAGACAATCGATTAACTCTGGTAAATCTGCTGCGCCATTATAAATAGGAATAACCACCGACACCTTCGGTAAGAAAGCATCGGTGGTAACTGTGTTAACTAAATCATCATTCATAGATTTGAGATTTTGGATGGGGAATTGTTGGTTGTTGATTGTTGATGGTTGGTTGTTACAAACAACAAACAACTAACAACAAACAACTTTCTGATTCCTAGGATTCCCAAATCCCCATTTTGACTAAAGCTAAAATCGCAAATCACTGGCGCCAAAGCTTGTCGGTTTTTGGGAGGTTTGATTTTGCCAAGGTTGGGCTAAGCGATTGCTGGAAAGAATTGTCAAAGCACGAATATATTGAGGGTCGTTTTGAGTTCCCAACAAATTTGGGTTAGATGCCAATTGGCGTTGTTGTTCTTGTGTCAAATCTAATTTAATATCTGGTGTAATTCCCTTATGGTTAATGTCTGTTCCTTTGGGAGTATAATAATGGGCAATGGTAATTGCCACACCGGAACCATCTGCGAGTTCATGTACTGATTGCACTAAGGCTTTACCAAAGGTTTGACTACCGACTACTATTGCTCGCTTATTATCCTTGAGTGCACCTGCGAGGATTTCGCTGGCGCTAGCTGAATTGTTGTCTACTAAGACCACTAAGGGGCGATTTGTAAGGGCCGTGTGATTGGCTTTGCTTTCTTCGCTTCCGCCTTTGCGGTCTACCGTACGGACAATTGAACCATTGTCCATCCACATCCGGGCAATTTCAATACTCGATTGCAACAAACCGCCGGGATTACCACGTAAATCTAGAACAAAGCCATTTACTTGCTTGCCATTTAAATCGCGGATAGCTCGTCGCATCTGATCTGAGGCGTGAGCGCTGAATTCTCGCAAGCGAATATAACCAATACGGCGATTACCTTCTTGCTTGAGTTGATAACGCACTGTCGGTACTTCAATATTGGCTCTGGTCAGCTTCAGATCAAAAGTACTCCGTCCATCCCTTTCTAAGCGCAAAGTCACCATTGTACCCGCCCGACCGCGAATCAACTTGGAAGCATCTTCGATTTTCATTTTATGGGTGGGTTTGCCATCAATTGCCACAATCTCATCTCCAGGCTTGATTCCTGCTTTGAGTGCTGGCGAATTTTCCAAGGCTTCTACAACAACCAGTCGCTTGTTTTTTTCGTTCACCTCCATCCGGATGCCAATCCCAGAGACCTCCCCGGATGTTTGGCTGGTTAAGGCTTCAAACTGTTTGGGATCCATGAATCGAGTATATGGATCTCCTAGCTTTTGTAAGGCTTCGCGGATAGCGGCGTAAGCTTCTTCACGGGAAGAATAATTTTTGCTCAACAGGCTCAGTCTAATAGCTTGCCAATTTTGGCGGTTGAAAGAGCCATCTACATATTCACGATTTACTAGTTGCCAGACTTGGTCAACTACTTGTTTTGGGCTATCTTGTAGTGCTGCCCGTACAGAACGACACCAACCTGGCCCAAACACAGACAGTGTAGCTGTGGTGGCGATCGCTCCTCCAATCAAAGCTACTTGCACTTGCGAGTAACGTTTTGCTGATTGTTTCATGTATATTAGCTGGAATGTGTTGTGTTGTTGACAGTTTAGCAATCAGAGCTTTCCAGAAATTTATAGTTATCCTGTTAGACTATACTTTCTTCATCCTTTTATCCTTTAAGTTTTCCTGAAAATACAGGATTATCTCTTAAGGACTTTTCCCGCATTAGTCAACTTGCTCAGTTAGCTTACTATATTGGTGTGACACTTTCATCAGTGTCACAATTGCACTTGTTATTACCTAATCCTAATTATTGCTGGGTTAATTAATTCTAAAGATTAAAAAACTTAAGCGATTTAAATTTTATATAAAAAAAGCATGAACCGTAAAGTTAAAACTGTTAGAAGTCTTTTCTCTACAAAATTATTCGGTAAAAAGTCAAAATTTTTACAAAAATTCGCAATAGGACTTGTGCTTATTATTAGCCTCTGGCTTGTATCCATAACAATAACTTTAGTTTCAGTATCCTCTAAACCAGTAGATGCATTTTTTGTACTTGGTGGCAGTATTCAGCGGGAAATATATATAGCTAAGTTAACAAAACAATCTCCGTCAATCCCAATTTTAATTTCTCAAGGTTCTGCAGATCCCTGTATTTGGATAATTTTCAAAACAGAAGCAGCTTCCATGAGAAATGTTTGGTTAGAGAAGTGTGCCCGTTCAACTTTTGATAACTTTTACTATGCTATCCCTATTCTGCACCGCTGGCATGTGAATAAAGTCATGCTGGTTACTTCTCCTACACACCTACCAAGAGCAAAGTGGTTAGCGCAGATTCTTTTGGGCGCACATGGCATTTGGGTAGAAACAGAAACTGTACAAGAACAAGGTATTCCCGGTAATCGCGAGTCTTGGCTAAAGACTGGACTTGATGTAACGCGCAGCTTAATTTGGGCAGGGTTAAGCCAGATAATTCAGCCACAATGCTCGCAAGTCATAAAACTGACAGATGTGAATATGGAAGCTTGGCAGCGTCGCGGTTTTAAATGTGAGCGACAGGGGAATTTGAGGTGGGGAGATAGGGGAATTGGGTATTGGGCATTGGGCATTGGGAATCGGGCCGAAGTGAATTGGGATTAAACGATTATCTTTGCTCTATGTTCCCGCTAACCACTAACCACCGTACAGACGTGCCAGGGCACGTCTGGTACAACTACTAACCACTAACCACTAACTAAATTTAAAGCTATTTGAGATGCGATCGCTTGAATGGTTGATAGAGGTACTTCAGCGAAATACTCGCGCTGAAATTGTTCTTCGCGGACAGCGGCTAGAAACTTGGCTATGGTAGTCTCTGCGAGTGTTGATTCAGGGTTTGGCTGCTGGTTGATGTACAAATTACGGTCTTGTTCCCGGACAATAAAACCCAGAGATTTGAGAGCTTTGAATCCTAAATGCAAACTTTGGTCACTGATGCCGAGTTTCTGTAAAAATTGGCTGCGAGTGGCTACTTGATGAGTACGGCTGAGATATTTGGCAATTCCTACGAGTGTGAGCCATATTTCCTCTGGGGGTTTGTGTTTGGGTTTGGACCATGCGATCGCCAATGGTTGTTGATTGTAAAGCGATCGCCGCAACCAGGCTCGTAAATCATCCCAACTAGTAGGGCATTCTTTTAAAAGGAGTGGAACAGATGTAGAGACGTGCCATGGTGCGTCTGCGACATTGCGCCAGTCCAAAATTAAGACTGAGTGGTGAGTGAATTGTGTAGATGTTTCACTGGAACGTACGGCAATTAATCGAATTTCGTAGCGTTTTTTAAAGGTGTTGTAGTCTAACTCTACGATGCAATCACATCGTCCCAATGGCAATTCATCCTTATAATGTCCCCACCACACACCAGGGAAAGAACTTTTTGTAGAATCATCTCGAATATCAAACTCGGTTTTGATGTACTGTATCTTTTTCCCCTGCCAGTCTTGTTGATTGCGATGCCGAGCATTTTCAAACCAGCAGTTTTGAATTAGTAATTTCGGTACAGGATTGCCCATACCGCAGGGTTCCAAGAGTTTCAGTTCCAAAAATAACTCTCTCCCTAAATCTGCTACTGTGACTGTCAAGTCTGCCTGCACTGTTGGTGCTGGAGTTGCATCCCCCAAAGTTTGTCGTAACTGTTGGTTAATTGCCTGTGTGAACAAAGGAATATTCTCTACAGGTAAACTCAAACCTGCTGCATAAGGATGTCCACCAAAACTATGCAACAGATGGGCTTGGTTTTTCACTAGTTGGTATAAATCAATCGAGTTGACGGAACGGGCAGAACCACGCGCGAGAAGAGGAGGGGGGGAAGTTCTCCCACTCTCCCATTCTTCCGCTCCCCCGCTCTCCTCCGTACTCAACAAAATCGTCGGTCTTGCTGTCTCCTGCGCTACTTGCCCTGCGACTAAGCCCAGAACGCCGACAGCCCATTGGGGGTCTGACAAGACGATGACGCTGGTGGTGGATAAGTCTATTTGGCTGAGTTTTTGGTTTACTTGCTGGGCAACTTCTCTTTGTAAAGATTTGCGGCGGGAGTTTGCTAATTCTGTTGCCTCTGCTAACTGATTGGCGCGCTTGTGGTCGCGACTAGTCAGTAATTCTACGCAGAAACTGGCATCTCCTTGAATGCGGCTAACAGCATTAATGCGGGGACCGAGACCAAAGGAAATATCTGTAGGGCGATCGCCACTTTTCTGGCACAACTCTAACAGTCGCCCTACTCCCGGACGCCGTCGTTGAGCCGGAGATTTTTGAAAATCTTCTTGCAATTGCCCAATTCCCACCTGTGCCAAATAACGGCAATCTCCGCTCAACTCTACTAGATCGGCAATTAGACCTACTGCTACTAAGTCCCATAAATGTTCGAGAGGTTGTTGCGGGATGCCAGGTAACACTTGATACATAGCCTCCACCAACTTGTAAGCCACCCCGACGCCGGAAAGATGCAACAATTGATGGTCACTGGGCAAATAGCGAGGATTGATGATGGCTGTTGCGGGCGGACGCTCTACTGGTAAGGTGTGGTGATCGGTAACAATTACATCGATACCTTGCTGTTTTGCATACGTAATTTCACTAACATTAGTACTACCGGTATCGCAAGTCACGATTAACTTACAGCCTTGCTCTCGTAAGCGATCAATGCCAGGACAATTAAGCCCGTGAGATTCCGTCAGTCGATTGGGAATATAGTAAATTAACTGCGTATGTTGGAGAAAGAACTGTCCCAAGCCATCCCACAATACAGCAGTGGAAGTGATACCGTCAGCATCGAAATCCCCCCAAATGGTGATTTTTTCACCTGCTTTCCAGGCTCTTTGCAACCGTTCTACTGCCAGTTGCATTTCTTGTCCAAATTCAAATGGACTCGCTGGTTGGTAGGCTTTGAAGTTCAGGAAAGCTGCAAGCTGTGGGATTTCCCTGATACCTCGTTGCCATAGTAACTGCGCTGCATACTGTCCGCTGGATGGGGGTACGTATTGCTTGACAGCTTGCAGAAACCATGCAGGTGGTTGTTCAGTTGAGGTCAAAATCCACTGCTGTTTAGGCATATGATTTAAACAGGAGAATCTTCTTGGTGTTGAGATTCGCTCATGAGAACATTCAGGGCAACTTCATTAGTAATAGCTTCAGCTTTGCGAGTGCGGATAGGACGCGATGATTTCCTATAACCCGCTCTTTCGGCTTTTTGACGTTCATAATCAATTAGTCTGCCATAATATTCATGCTTGCTTAAATTCATCGACAAGAAAACATGTTGGCGGCTATTACCAAATCCTTTGCGGCGAAAAAACTTCACCGCTGGCACATTTTCTGGATCGGTGTCTACCAACATAAATCTAGCCCCATCTTCGATCATGCGGGCAATAACAGTATCGACTAGTTTATCTCCCACACCACGTCGTTGAAATTTTGGACTGACTCCTAACCAGAGAATATATCCATAAGTCCAGGATGCCTTTGTGATAATAGTTCCTAAAACAAATCCTGCTAGTTCCCCTTCAATTTCGGCAACAAGACAGTATTCTGGATCGGTGTTGTAAAGTCCGATCACTTCCCACTCATCCCAGCAACGATATAGATAGGGATACAAATCGCTGGTAAATAATTCTTCTCCCAAATGATAAACAGGGGCTATGTCGTCAATTCCTAATTCGCGGACATAAACCGCATCAAATTCTTCTGAATGCATACAATAATATTGTTGTTTGTTATTTGTTGTTTGTTGTTTGTTGTTTGTTGTTTGTTATACCCTGCCTTCAGCCCTACTCTACGAGAAGCCGCGCCGTGCGCGTCTACGCAGTCGCACCCTGCGGGGGTCTACATGAAGGAGAACCCCCAAGACCAGGCTGTCTCACCGCTAGCGCGTCTATGGAATAACCATTAACAAACAACTACCAACCACCAACAAATTCCTTCATAGGGATACCTCTTGGATCGTAGCGAGATTCAGTAAGTTAGTGTCCACTGGTTGTGAAGCAGATTTTACTTGTGATGTTTGTTCAGAATTAAGTTGAGGGCGATCGCATCTTTTTGCAAATTGACAATATTCACAAGCTTTGCTACCTTCTGGTACTTGCGGAAAATCTTTCCCCTGATAATAATCTTCCAGCCAATGAGTTAATTTACTTAACAGTTGTGTGAGTTTTTTAGCCGTTTTCTCATGCTGGACGGTGTTGTAGCTAAATTTTATACTTTGTGGTTTACCTTCAGACTGGACAAACCAGTAGGTCATTGAAATATTTTCTGGCAGATAATCGCTGGTTTCAGCTAATACGTACGTATAAAGGCGTGTCTGCCAATTTTGTTCTAACTTGCGTTTATTAGGCAGTTTGGCATAAGTCTTCCAGTCAAGAATTTGTGCTTGCTGGGGATCTGCAATCAATAAATCGTAGACAACTGTGAGTAAATAATTTTGTACTGGCAACGTGCGATAGTGTTCGCTTTCTCGGAAAGTTTGGTCGTCAGTCGCAGGCGTTAAAATTTCTGGTGCTACGCTGGCAAAAGCTGTCATCCAACTTCGCAGTTGCGCATCGGCTTGTAGAAAACTATCAATTGGCAAACCCATTTCTCGCTGCTGCATCAGCAGGTGAAAGCGACTCCCCAAAGTCTGATGTTCTTCGCGTTCTATACCGGCAGGAGAATAAAGTTGTTCCAAGTAAGAGTGTTGGAACTGACGCGGACAACGTTCTAGGAGATTAAGTTGTCCTTGGGAAAGTCGCAGTAAGTGAGTTTGATTTGACATCATTTTATTAGAATAACAAGATACTACCTCCTGCACGCAGATGACATGGAAAGGCGGTTTGCTAAGTACAGCTTTGGTAGGGAATTAAAACGCAGAGGCTCGCAAAGGAGAACGCACCAGGGGCGCAGAGTTTTGGTGCTAAAATTTCGCTATGAATTTATGTAATATTGTAATAAGAAAACTGGCAAGGTGCAGTCCCAGCTTTCCGAAGGTGTAGAAATTATCTCGGCGCTTCAGGTTTTCAAGTAAAAATTTAGGGCTTTGAGTTGGAAGTTTCAAGTATGAAGCTTGACGTTTCTTGTTCAAGGCTTAAATTTTGTTTTTTCAGGTGAGACGTTTCTCGTTTCAACTGAGAATGTTGGAGTTTTGAGAGCGATCGCAATTCCTCTTCGTCAGCATGTGCAGCTTGTGACTTAATCAGATGCACGCGATGATTCCATACTAGACATCACAGCTGCACTGACAAGTGCTACTTTCAGAGAATTATCTATAAACAGTTGTTTAAATAGATAAAAATTAAGCTAAGTATTTTTAGCAGCATACCTATATGAACAGCGGTTCGGGATTTTCAGTTAGTAAGCCTGTGGCAGTGTGGAATAAGTATAAATCTATAAAGGCAGATTTTCAGGAACTCTTCAAATCACTCGGTAAAGCAGCCATAGATGGTGTTCTTGGTAAATGGGATAGCGTCGCCAGCGATTTTGTAGATGTTGCAGCATCAGTGGGTTTGGCAGAAACACCCGAAGAAATTGCCCGGGTACTAATTTATCGCTCTTTGATACAGGCAATGGTAAGTTTGGCCTTAAGGGAATTGAGGAAGAAGATTTTATTCGCATCCTAGAAGCAATTGCTGTTGCTGCATGGCATGGAGGAGATGGAAGGACAACAACAGTTATAGAAATTGAAAAGCATTGTGACAGCGATATTTTGTAACGTGTATTAAAGATTCTCAAGCAAGATAAAAAAGCTGGAATTACTCAGCTTTTAACGGCTTTTTATTTTCGACAAACGGGCTTGAGAGAACGGAAATAAACTTTTGAATTTACTCACAAGAGCTTTGGTGAATATCTGACAGCAAGACACATTGTGTGGGAATTAAAGCGTCTGTATGAAATGCAGGAAGTTAGCAAAAATAATCGCTATATTAGTTGGAATGAGAAAGAGGCTTTGAAAAACTGGGCAATTGTGTGTGGTTCAACCGCAATGAATGAGTATCTGTTTAACTTTGTAATCGATGAAATGCGGTTACAGGATCAATCTCAAGTCGGTTAATGGCAGCAGGTGTTATGCAACTTAATTAGTTTCATGCTGTGTGATGGAATGCCGATGGAAGAATTAAAGTTACCTAATTTTAACAAAGAATATCGACAGGCATGTAACGCCGAAGAAGCATTATTAGCTGTGTTGAATGCCTGCGCTAGAGTAACAAAAAATCTTTCTCAGATTCAATGGCACTATTCAATAATAAAAACTTCAGAAGCAGGAGAGAAAACATATTTTAAAGATTTTGGTGCTTGGATTTCTAAGTTGCATAGACAAAGAGTAGATCTTGATAAGGATGTGTCTTCAAGATTTTCGACGCTTTGCGAAAATATTGCTTGCACCACCAAGCTAAATCTTCTTTGAATTAAGAACTAAAACCAGGACTACGATTAACTACAACTGGTTGAACTTCATCAACTTCAGATTTCTTTTTCTTCTTCTTGCTCAATCCCCAACTCCTGCTGAAGTTCTGCAATACTTTGAGGTTGAATCTTTCCTGTTTTCGACTCTTCTATTGTCTCCAGTAACCGACGTGCATTAGCAGGGGAATGCAAAAGATAAACCGTTTCCAGCAAACTCACCATCGCGACGGTTGATGATATACACCTGATGATTTTCTACTACCAGGTCTAACAACTTAAAAAAGTCATTTCTCGCATCGGTTGGGGATGTGATTTTGTAAGAAAGCATCAGTTTATGTACATATTTCTGTACACAGATCGTAAAACAGTTTTCATATTATTGCCAATTGCTGATAATGATGTGACCCCTGCTACCTTGTTCACTTCTAATGTAGTGACGCGTCAAGGCTAAATTTGTGCGTTAGATTTTTAGCCTGTTTCGCGCTGAAGCGCTTACTACGAACATTTTCTATGACACCATTTTAGGCTTGCCAGTCCAGTGGGGTTAGCGTTCGCGTCACACACCCTACGAGATAAAAGTTTTGCATTTTATTTGATTCACGCTCTTTAGCGATCGCCTTTTTCTCTATTTGGGAACACTCTATTTAAAGTGTGTCCCAACGGAGTAACAAAAATGACTGAAAATTGTGTGAGTTCAACTTTTTCCCCAGCAGATCGGGAAGCGGTGATACAGGCGATCGCGACTATTCAAGAAAAGTTACCGTTGCTAGAGGACAAAGATCGGGCTTTTGTCAGTCGGGTTGTAGAAACGGGGACGCATAAGTTGGATTTTTTGTCTATTGGCAATCCTCGAAAGAAGCGTCGGACGTTGCAAGAGATTGTTAAGCAACACCAAAAGTTAAATTTTGTCGGAAGGGAAGAAGAAATTAAGCTATTTCGTCAAAATTTAGGATTACCACTTGAGGGCGATCTTCGTCGCTTTATCTTTAATGTTGCTGGCGCAGGTGGTGTTGGTAAAAGTTCTTTGGTAGGGCAATTTCGCCAAATCGCCGAACATGCAAAATTAATTAGCGCATATACGGACGAGTTGGAAAAAAGTGTACCAGAGGTAATGGGTCGTCTGGTACAGCAGTTAGAACAACAAAGTTACAAATTTGTCAGATTTAATGAAAGTTATCGAATTTACTGTCAAAGGTTACAGGAATTAGAAACTGATTGCGAATGCCTTCAGGGGTTTTTCTCTACTGATGCGATCTTGGAATTTGCAGATCGGCATGTTGAGGTAACGCAGGGAGATTGGGCTGCTTGTGCGGCCAGAAAATTAGCTAGTAAAGACGAATTACGCTTATTGCAGGAAGCTGTTGCTGTTTTGACACCACTGTTTTTAGAGGATTTGTGGAAGTTGGCAGAGAAATCAGATATTGCTCTGTTTTTTGATAGCTACGATCGCACGGAGGAATTTTTAGATCCCTGGCTGAGGGATATTTTGGATGGTCGTTATGGTGACGTACCGTCGAATATCTTACTGATTATTGCAGGTCGGCAGGAGTTGGATAAGAACCATTGGAAATGCTACGAGGGATCGATGGTGCGTCTGGTTTTAAAGTCTTTTACTGAAGAGGAAGCCAGACAATATCTCTCCTATAAAGATATTAACAACAAGGAAATTATTGATGTGATTTTGCGCCTTTCTGAAGGCTTGCCTTTACTTGTTGCCACTCTTGCGGTGGAAACTCCCCATGACAATAGTCAAATTGGCGATGCTAACGGCATGGTGGTAGAACGCTTCTTAAGGTGGATGAAAGATCCCCAGCGCCGACAAGGAGTACTTAATGCTGCCCTACCTCAGTGTTTATATCGAGATGTCCTGGTGCAGTTGCAGTCAGAGGAAGAGGCGGATGAATTGTTAAATTGGCTACAACAAATGCCGTTTGTGAAAGCTCATCCCAATGGCTGGGTGTATCATGATGTCGCCAAAACTCTGATGTTACGTCACAAGCGGCTTTCATCAGCGCAAAGTTGGATGCAGTTGCAAGGGAAGTTGGCAGACTATTACGATTCCTTAGCAAATGACTTGCAACTGGATGAAGAGAAAAAATGGTGCGATCGCATTTGGCAAAGCCACAAGCTGAATGTGTTGTATCACCGCTTGTGTCAAGCACCACAGAAGTATTTGCCTTTAGCTCTGAGTGAATTTATCCAGGCTCTGCAAAAGCACGATCAGTTTGCTCAAAGCTGGGCAGAAACAATTGTGCAGGCTGGAAAAGATTCTGATGCAGTTGAAGTTCAGCGTTGGGGTGAAAAGCTACTTAAAGGGCTAAAAGCCTGGAAAAAGCAAGAGTATGAAGTCACTGCTCAAATGTTCACAACACTGATAGAGCAGGGCAGAATGGCTCGGAAGTGGCGAGCTTTAGCCATTAATTTTAGAAGTATGATTTATTACATTAGCAAGCGCTACGATGAAGCTTTAAATAACCTCAATCAAGCGATTACACTCGATCCTACGTTAAATTCAGCGCTGGAACTTCAGGGTTATATTTATACCAACAAGGAATGTTATGCCAAAGCAATCAAAAGCTTTGACCGCCTGATTCAACTTGACCCCAATCATCCCAGAGCGATCGTGCAACGGGGCTATATTTACCAATTGATGGAGCGCTACGATCAAGCCCTTATAGACTTTAACCATGTTTTAGAACTTAACCCAAATAACGATAGAATTTTTTCTAGCCGCGGTTACACCTATCTGATGCTTAAGCAGTATGACCAAGCTTTTGCTGATATTAACCGTGCTGTAGAATTAAATTCCAATGATGATTGGTATTTATATTTACGTGCTTTAGCGTACCAAGCTCTGAAGCAACCACGGCAAGCACGGGCAGACTTTGTTCTTGCCATTAAAATTGCGAAAAGGCGTTACGAACAAGATACTCAAGACTGGCGCAATACATTCAACATCGCCCTTTATTATTTGGCAGTTGAGTTTTATCCAACAGTAGAAAGTTTATATCGGTATGCGATCGCTCAGGGTGCTTCCCGAGAGTATATCCGTAAAGCTGTCCATGATTTAGATGATTTTTTAACAATATTTCCTGAGCGTATGCTGATTAAATGTATGCGCGAGCTGTTACAGTCTGCTTTGAATTGATGGTTAATTGTTCCTGGTTGGTGGTTGGTTGTTGTTTGTTGTTTTGAACAATCTACTAGCAAATTAATTCTCGTGACCAGATTCAAGGGTGGTCACGAGGCTACTCTCAACCATCACCACGAGTAGAAAATATGTTGGGCGATCGCTACCTTGGGAAGGGGGATAGAGTCTGTTTTCTGTCCTCTCGGGTCCCCTCACCCCCTTAGAAAGAGGAGAACAATCACCTCAAAGTCTGCCAATGCACGCAGGGGATTTAGCCATTGTTGAAGAGAAATGTTAACCAAAGCAACTTTGCGGGGTTTGTAGTTGGCACTTTCGCGCTGAAGCGCTAACTACAAACAAACTTACCCAGCAATTTTGGTTTGGTGGAGTACTAGACTGCTGGTTGAGCAAGAAGAGGATCTAGTTGACCTTGTGAATCTAACTCATACAGGTCATCACAACCCCCGACGTGCTGATTATTAATGAAAATCTGCGGTACTGTGCGACGTCCATTGGCACGCTCTGCCATTTGTGCTCTTGCTGCTTCGTCACCGTCAATTTTGTATTCGGTGAAGTTGACCCCCTTCCACCACAACAGCATTTTGGCACGAATGCAATAAGGGCAAGTTTGCCATGTATAAATTTCAACGTTGGCTTTAACGTTTTCTGGATGGCGGTTTAAAAGAGAATTGAGAAAGTTGAGCATATTTAAGTTTTTATGGATTTTGTGATTTATCTCTAACTTAAATTATTATCCCCAGTTTGGAAGAAGCTTCTCACTTATGCCGTCTGCTCTCTTTTACGATCTAGAGTTGAGGTTTCCCTGGAATTATGATTGGAGTTTTCAATTCACACTTAAATGCAAGGAATAGAATGAAATTGCAGACTAAAATGTAGACGAGACGATCTCAAGCTACCATTGCGGAGGTTGAAAAAGTTACTACTTCCCACTTGGGCAATTTCAAGGTTGATTGACGCTTTTCATTCCCGTAAGTATAAAAACTTAACAAAGCCACAAGTGCGGACTATTTCCCACGTGTATCCGCCCTTTGGTAGACTGTAAAACTGAAATCACCAGATGAAAAGTCGCAAAATCAAGCTATCGAGAGGGCAGACTCCGTGGAAAATACTCTTGGGTTAGAGATTATTGAGGTAGTTGAGCAAGCCGCGATCGCTTCCGCTCGTTGGATGGGCAAGGGCGAAAAAAATATCGCTGACCAAGTGGCTGTGGAAGCCATGCGGGAACGGATGAATAAAATTTATATGCGCGGCCGTATTGTCATTGGCGAAGGCGAACGTGATGAAGCTCCGATGCTCTACATTGGGGAAGAAGTTGGTATTTGCAGCCGTCCAGATGCCAAAGATTTATGCAACCCCGATGAACTGATTGAAATTGACATTGCCGTTGACCCCTGCGAAGGTACTAATCTGGTGGCGTATGGTCAACCTGGCTCGATGGCTGTATTGGCAATTTCCGAAAAAGGCGGTTTGTTCGCTGCTCCCGATTTCTACATGAAGAAACTAGCAGCTCCCCCAGCAGCCAAGGGCAAAGTGGACATTAACAAGTCTGCGACCGAAAACCTGAAGATTCTAGCCGAATGTTTGGAAAGATCGATCGAAGAACTTGTGGTAGTGGTGATGAAGCGTGAACGCCACAACGACCTGATCAAAGAAATCCGGGAAGCAGGAGCTAGAGTCCAACTTATTTCTGATGGTGACGTTGGTGCAGCCCTGTCCTGTGCTTTTGCTGGTACCAACATTCACTGTCTCATGGGAATTGGTGCTGCTCCAGAAGGCGTGATCTCTGCTGCGGCTATGCGAGCCTTGGGCGGTCACTTCCAAGGTCAACTGATTTACGATCCTGCAATTGTCAAGACTGGTCTGATTGGCGAAAGCAAGGAAGCCAACATCGATCGCCTCAAGTCTATGGGTATTAATGACCCTGATAAGGTCTACGATGCTCATGAACTAGCATCCGGTCAAACAGTCTTGTTTGCTGCTTGCGGCATCACCTCTGGTAACTTAATACAAGGCGTCCGCTTCTTCCACGGAGGTGCACGGACTCAAAGCTTGGTAATCTCCAACCAGTCGAAAACTGCTCGATTTGTTGATACCATTCACATGTTTGAGGAACCCAAAGTTTTGCAACTGCACTAGTCATTAGTCATTTGTCCTTTGTTCTTTGTTGGTAGTTGTTTGTTGTTTGTTGGTTTTGCCAACCAGCAACCAACTACTAACCACAACTAATCATGGCAAAGGAAAATAATAAAACTATAGATAGCTAATGACTTTTGATAAACAACAAATGACTAATGACCGATCGCCAATAACAAGTAATGGATATGAATATAGCAGTAGTGGGGTTAAGCCATAAAACAGCCCCAGTCGAAATCCGAGAAAAGCTAAGCATCCCAGAACCACAGACCGAAAGTGCGATCGCACATCTGCTTAGCTATCCTCATCTGAAAGAAGTTGCCATCCTCAGCACTTGTAACCGCTTAGAAATTTACATTGTTACTGAAGAAACGGAGCAAGGTGTCCGAGAAGTAACCCAGTTTCTATCAGAACACAGCAAAATACCCGTAGCTTCTCTACGCCAACACTTGTTTGTGTTGCTGTATCAAGATGCAGTCATGCATTTGATGCGGGTAGCTGCTGGCTTAGATAGCTTGGTACTCGGTGAAGGTCAAATCTTGGCTCAAGTGAAAAATACTCACAAGCTGGGACAGCAATACAACGGTATAAAAACAATTTTGAATCGATTATTTAAACAAGCGATCACGGCCGGAAAGCGAGTACGTACTGAAACTAGCATCGGTACTGGCGCAGTCTCCATCAGTTCTGCTGCTGTGGAATTGGCACAGATGAAGATGGCAAATTTAGCTGCTTGCCGAGTAGCAATACTCGGTGCAGGCAAAATGTCGCGGTTGTTAGTGCAACATCTGCTTTCTAAAGGTGCTGTCAAAATCTGTATTTTAAATCGCTCAGTTGGACGCGCAGAGGAATTAGCAAGGCAGTTCCCCGGACAAAATATCCAAACTCATCCACTCTCGGAAATGACTTCTGTAATTTCCGAATGCGATTTAGTATTTACCAGTACATCAGCTACGGTTCCAATTCTTGACCGTGCCAAATTAGAAATAGTTTTGGAACCCACCCGCACGCTGATTTTGATTGATATTTCTGTGCCGCGCAACGTTCATGCAGATGTTAACGAACTAAACAACGTGCAGGTATTTAATGTGGATGATTTGAAAGCAGTAGTCGCGCAAAACCACGAAAGCCGTCGTAAGATGGCACAGGAGGCGGAAGGACTCCTAGAAGAAGAAGTGGAAGCTTTTGATGTTTGGTGGCGATCGCTAGAAACTGTTTCCACAATCAGTTGTCTGCGAAATAAAATCGAAACCATTCGAGAACAAGAATTAGAAAAAGCTTTATCTCGTTTGGGTTCGGAATTCGCTGAAAAACATCAAGAGGTGATCGAAGCTTTGACGCGGGGTATTGTTAACAAAATTTTACATGACCCGATGGTGCAGCTACGAGCGCAGCAAGATGTAGAAGCAAGACGTCATTGCATGCAAGCCCTGCAAATGTTGTTTAACCTAGATGCAGGTGAACAGTTTAGCTGAATTAGGATCTAGAGGTTAGAGATTGGTAGTTAGTAGTTAGTGGTTAGTAGAAAGTTCAAACTACAATTGACCACTCCCTATTCCCTATTCCCTAATCCCTAGTTGCCAGTTCCTCTATATATGAACCGAATTTTTCGATTAATTGCACTGCTGTTGGGTCTGTGGCTGTTGCTTGAATTAGCCTCACGCCTAGCAGCAGAAATTTTTTGGTTTGATGAAGTTGGATATTTACGAGAATTCTTACTGCGCCTAGGAACACAGGTGGGATTGTGGGCGATCGCTTTTTTCACCTCCATCAGCTTTTTGCTAGGCAATTTCGTGATAGCTAATCGGCTCAAGCACCCCTCCTTGGGCAAGAGGATGAGGCATGGGACAAGCGAAAAGCTCCAATTCCCAATTCGCCACTCTCCCACTCCCTCTCCCCTAAGGCTGCACTTACTCATCCCAGCGGTAATAGGATTGAGTGCTTTAGCTGGGATAATTTTGATTTATTATGGTCAGCAAGCCTTAAACCTTTGGTTTGTAAATATCAAACTTCCCACTTCGTCTTGGCAATTACCACCCCAGTTACAGATACTTTCCCAATTGTTGCAATCTCAGGAAATAAGCATTCCCATCGTGCAGTCGGGTTTGCTGATAGTTTTGACGATTGCAGTTTTAATTAATTATCAGTTTTTGTTAAGAGCGATCGCCTTGTTAATTAGCTTGCTGTTGGCTTTCTTGCTGTCAGCACGTTGGATAGTAGTTCTAGAGTATTTCCAAGCCACTAGTTTTAATCGCACAGATCCTCTGTTTCACCAAGATATTAGCTTTTATATATTTTCCTTACCGATTTGGGAACTATTAAAATTTTGGTTATTGGGAATTTTGTTTTACAGTCTTGCTTCTGTAGCATTAATTTATCTGCGTTCGCCTCAAAGTTTAAGTGAGGGATGGTTTCCGGGCTTTTCTATACCGCAACGACTTCACTTAAACGCCTTGACAAGCCTACTCATGCTTGCTGTAGCTTTGCATTATTGGCTGTTACGCTACAAACTTTTGTATTCCACTCATGGAGTAAATTACGGTGCTAGCTACACAGAGGTGAACGTCCAGTTGCCAATTTATACTGGATTGAGTTTTTTAGCAGTGGCGATCGCAGTTTACCTACTATGGCGAGTATTTGTCTTATCTAAACTGAAAACAATCAAATTCAGACCAATTCCCTTCCCACGCCAATTGGTTTACTTGCTGATATTGTACATGGTTGTGGCGGGGATTTCTGGCGAAATCTTACCGACAATTGTGCAAAGCTTAGTTGTCCAACCAAATGAACTAGCCAGGGAAAGACCCTATATTACCCGCACCATTGCTCTTACCCGTGAGGCGTTTAATTTAAATGCTATCGACGCAGAAACATTCGATCCACGAGGTCAACTGACAGCAGCTGACTTAAAGGAAAATGACCAAACAATTCGCAATATCCGCTTGTGGGATACTCGCCCCCTCTTACAAACCAACCGCCAATTGCAACAAATTCGACCTTATTACAAGTTTCCCGATGCTGACATTGACCGCTACACCCTGTTGCAAGATCTTAAAACTCAAACTACAGAATATCAACAAACTATCATCGCAGCGCGAGAACTAGACTATGGCGACGTCCCCCAGCAAGCACAAACCTGGATCAATAAACGTCTAATTTATACTCATGGTTACGGATTTACACTGAGTCCGGTGAATTTGGTCGGTCCTGGTGGTCTACCTTATTACTATGTCAAAGATATTGGGGTTGAAGATCGAGACAGCCCAAGTTCATTACAAATCACAACAGAGGAAATCCGTGCTAGCATTCCCATTGGTCAACCGCGAATTTATTACGGGGAAATTACCAATACTTATGTAATGACGGGGACAAAAACCCAAGAATTGGACTATCCCAGTGGTAACGAGAATGTCTATAACGTTTACGATGGGCGAGGTGGAATTCCCATCGGTGCAATGTGGCGGCGCTTGCTGTTTGCCCAATATCTCAAAGATTGGCAAATGCTGCTGACACGCAATTTCACTCCCCAAACTAAGTTGCTATTTCGCCGCAATATTCGCCAACGGATACAAGCGATCGCTCCTTTTTTACGTTTCGATAGTGACCCATACTTAGTTGCAGCAAGGGGCGGAGGGACAACAATCACCGGCGAACCAACTTACCTTTACTGGATTATTGACGCCTACACCACCAGCGATCGCTATCCTTATTCTGACCCAGGTAAGAATCCATTTAACTATATTCGTAATTCGGTCAAAGTTGTTGTCGACGCCTACAATGGCACAGTCGATTTTTACGTTGCCGATCCCAGCGATCCAATTATCGCAACTTTAGAGAAAGTGTTTCCGAGGATGCTAAAACCACTCTCAGCAATGCCACTTCCTCTACGTAGCCACATTCGCTATCCATTGGATTTCTTCAGTGTTCAATCAGAACGCTTACTAGCATATCACATGATTGATCCGCAGGTGTTTTATAACCGTGAAGATTTATGGGAGATACCCACAGAAATTTATGGCAGGGAACAACTTCCCATAGAACCTTACTACTTGATCATGAAGTTGCCAAAAGCACAAACAGAAGAATTTATTCTACTCCTACCCTTTAAGCCTGTACAACGTGCTAATTTAATTGCGTGGTTAGCAGCACGTTCCGATGGAGAGAACTACGGCAGGTTGTTGCTATACGAATTTCCCAAACAACTGTTAGTCTACGGTACCCAACAAATCGAAGCATTAATAAACCAAGATCCGGTGATTTCTCAACAGATTTCCCTGTGGAACCGCGAAGGTTCGCGAGCGATCCAAGGAAATCTTTTGGTGATTCCCATCGAACAATCTCTTCTCTACGTCGAACCCCTGTATTTGGAAGCAGAACGGAATAGCTTGCCCACTTTTGTGAGAGTAATTGTTGCCTACGAAAACCGAATTGTCATGGCAGAAACTTTAGAACAAGCACTTGCTGCGATTTTCCAGCCAGAGCAACCGACTTCTCCAGCAATTATTCGCCCGGTGGAGTGAAGGCAGGAGCTAGGAGGATAAAATCAGAAAAGAAGACTATCATGGGTTTTTTGCTGACTCTGTTTGAAGCCGCTCCAAGTTATTTCGAGCAATCAGATTGTTGGGGTCTAATTCAAGAGCTTTTTTATACGCAGCGATCGCTTCTGTGATTTTGTTTTGAGCATACAATAAATTTCCCGCTGATTACACTGATTACCATCAGTGAAAGCAGACTATAGGCTCTCCGGAAGTATTGCCAGTTCGGTTTCTGGGTCAAAAAAGTGAAGTTTGTCTGGTGTTAGGGATAACCATAGTTGTTCGCCAATACGGATGATGCGGTCGCTCGGTACTCGCACTTGCAAAGAATTATTCAATGTGGCAGCTTTTGGAGAACCAGACTCAACAAGCGTTGTAGACAGATAGGTATCGTTGCCGAGGTTTTCTACTAATTCTACTTGGACTGGCAGATTTTTGGTAGCAGGCGCACTCAAAATCAAATGTTCTGGGCGAATGCCTAAAATGAGAGTGCGTCCGTCGTATTCTTGCAAGGCATTTCCCCAAAATTCTGGTAGAGTCAGACGAAAATCGCCATTGGTAATTAACAGAGGCGCATGAAATTCTACAGGGATAAAATTCATTGGCGGTGAACCAATGAATTCAGCTACAAACAGATTAGCGGGACGGTTGTAAAGTTCTAATGGGTGGGCAACTTGCTGGAGTTGACCTTGATTGAGAATGGCAATGCGATCGCCCATTGTCATCGCTTCGGTTTGGTCGTGGGTAACATAAATTGTCGTCGTCCCCAGTTGGCGCTGCAGTTTGACAATCTGAGCACGGGTTTCTGCACGCAATTTCGCGTCTAAATTAGAAAGTGGTTCATCCATTAAAAATACTTGCGGATTACGCGCGATCGCCCTTCCTAATGCTACCCGTTGCCTTTGTCCGCCAGATAGCTGCTTGGGTAAGCGATTTAACAGTGCTTCAATTTGCAAAAGTTGGGCAACATACCGCACCTGCTCATCCACCCTCCGTTCTTTCTCAGAAACATAACGGCTGTCTCTTATACACATCT
>JANZYY010000019.1 GCA_026419705.1 Fischerella sp. | reverse complement strand
CTGGTAAAGGACGGCTGAAGAGGATACCTTGCATAGCATCACATTGGTATTGACGTAAAAAATCAAGTTCTGCTTCTGTTTCTACACCTTCAGCAATTACCTGGAGATTGAGATTGTGACCCATTTGAATCAGTGCCGTTGTAATAGCTGCTTTTTGGGGGTCATTGACAACATTGTGGATAAAGTAGCGGTCAATTTTCAACTTGTTAATAGGTAATTTTTTTAGGTACATCAAAGAAGAATATCCTGTACCAAAATCATCGATGGCAATTTTTATACCGAGGGAACGCAATTCATCCATTGTGGCGATCGCGGTATTTACATCTTGCATGACTAAGCTTTCAGTTAGTTCTAGTTCTAGGTAATCCGGTTCCAAATTATTGGCTGTTAAAAATTTCACTATGGTTTGACATAAATCTGGCTGAGTGAATTCACGCGCTGACAAATTAACAGCGATACCCAATGGAGAATAACCTGCATTTTGCCAGATTTTATTTTGTTGACAAACAGTTTGTAATACCCATTCACCAATAGGGATAATTAAACCTGTAGATTCTGCCAACGGAATTAACTCTGAAGTTGCAACCATCCCTAATTCAGGGCTTTGCCAACGTAATAAAGCTTCTGCAGCAATAACGTAACCAGATGCAATATCTATTTGTGGTTGATATTCAATATAAAATTGTCGAAAATTTCCCTGTTCAATAGCCTCATGTAAAATATTTTTTACAACCAGCATTTCTGAGGTTAAAGTTTTCGGTTGCTGGCTTTCAGAAAAATACTGTCTCAAAGTAGATTGTTTTTGCAGGCGGCTATCAATTGCACTTAATAATTCCGCCCGAGTAAATGGCTTTGTAATATAGTCATCAGCGCCTAGATCCATACCTTGACGAAAGTCAGATTTAGTTGCTTTAGCTGTGAGAAAAATAAATGGTATTGTAGCTGTCAGCGGTTCTTGTCGTAATGCTGTTAGTACACCATAACCATCAAGTTCTGGCATCATTAAATCGCATAAGATTAAGTCAGGAACTTCAGTGAGAGCTAAATGCAAACCTATTTGTCCATTGGCAGCACCAATAGTTTCAAAATCCTCAGCTTCCAAAAGTTCCACAAGATTTTCACGTACTGATTTTTCGTCTTCGATTACTAATATTTTGGTCATAAGAACCTCAATGGTTTTAGTTAGTAGTTAGTAGTTGGTAGTTAGTAGTTAGTTGTTAGTTGTTTACCACTAACCACTATCCACTATCTACTAACTGTTTTTTAATGGCAAAGTCACAGTAAACTTGGTTCCTATTCCTACCTCACTGCTGACAAAAATTTCACCTTGATGTAAATCTACACACTTTTTGACGATTGTTAGTCCCAAACCTGTACCTTGGATATTGCCAACGTTGGTAGCGCGATGGAATGATTCAAATAAATGCGGTAAGTCTTCTTGTGGAATACCAATTCCTCGATCTTGTATTGCGAATATGGCTTGCTCTTCTTGACAAGTCAGACTAAATTTTACAGTACCACCATTGGGAGAATACTTGATCGCATTCGAGAGTAAATTTCTGAGAATATGTCCCAGCAATTTTTCGTCCATACAGCAAGGAATCGATTCATATTTACAGTTAAAAACGATCGCATCTTGAGTGTTGAGATCAAATTGTAATTCTTCTACCAAGTGACGGCAGTATCTGACTAAATCCAGAGGTGCTGGCCTAAAATTAAGTTTTCCCACTTCTGCCTTGCCAATCACCAAGACATCATTCAACATATTAGTCATATGTTTAACAGCAACTTGAATGCGATGTATGTGCGAGAGTTGTTTTTCTTCTGTCCATTTGTGGCGATAGTGTTCTAGCAATTCTGAAGAAGAAAGGATGGTACTCAATGGTGTGCGAAACTCATGGGAAATCATGGTTACAAAACGGGATTTGAGTTCATGAAGTTCTTTTTCTTTCTCCAGTGCTGTTTTTAATTCCTCTTCTGCCTGCATGCGCTCAGTGATATCATTTTGAATGCCGACGTAGTGAGTGCAATTGCCATCGGTATCAAACACGGGGGAAACGCTTAATTCGTTCCAAAACAAGCTACCATCTTTACGATAATTGCGTAATATCACGGTACAATTTCGTGCTTCTCGGATGGCAGTTCTGAGTTCTTTGATCTGCGCTTGATTGGTATCGGCACCTTGGAGAAAACGACAGTTTCTACCGATGACTTCTTCTAGGGAATAACCAGTTATGCATTCAAAGGCAGGATTAGCATAGATAATTGGCAAATTTGGCAATCTGGCATCAGAAATAACTATGCCATTGCTGCTAGCAGCGATCGCGCGATCGCGCAACCGCAATCTTTCTTCAACTCGCTTGCGCTCGGTAATATCAGTATGGATACCGACAGTTCCAATAATTTTACCAGTAGCATCTTTAATGGCATCAGCGCGGAGGTCAATATCTAAGACCCGACCTCTTTTGGTTTGCATCTTCACTTCACCACGCCAAGACTGACCTTTCTCGACAGTTGCAAAGATTTCTTGACACTCTGCTTGATTAATGTAAAGAACCGACGGTCCTCCAGCAGCCTGTAATTCTACTAAAGTGTACTCAAACAATTCCACAAATGCGGGATTAACGTAAATTCCTTCACCGCCGATGTCAGTCATACCAATAGCATCGCTGCTACTTTCTATGGCTGTGCGAAAACGCACAAGAGACTCGTTGGCGTGTTTGCGATCGGTAATGTCTGTAGAAATGCCACAAATTGCATAGGGTACACCATTTGCATCTTTTAAAGCAAACTTGACAGAGAGGTAAGTGTGTAATCCATCCTCTTGGGGAGCAACTTCTTCGGCTTCTACGGCTTGACCACTAAGGAGTACATTGTAATTATTTGCTGCAAATTTATCAGCGAATTCATGGGGGAAGATTTTGTATATACTTTTACCTAAAATCTGCTGTTTGGTCAGATGAAATACCTTTTCATACTGGCGGTTAATCAGTAGGAATCTGTTTTGAGTATCTACCACGTAAACAATCGCCGGACAGTTATCTAAAATTGCCTGTAGCTGTTGTTGAGTTTGCCTTAATGCAGCTTCTGCTTTTTGGCGATCGCTAATTTCATATTTGAGTTGACGATTGATTTGCTGCAAAGGTTGTGTTCGCTCCTCCACTCGTCTTGCCAGTTCTACATCTGTCTTATCTTTGAAAACCGCTACACCAACAGCCTCTCCTTCCACGGGAGAGCAAGGCAGAATTTGTAGTGCTTGATAAATAGTGTCTAATGTAACTATTCCAATTAGTTGACCTCGCTCAGCAACAATTGGTAGCATAGGCAACTTATACTGGCGTAAAGCCATCAATATTGATGTAATATTAGTAACTTCAAAATAGTTCAAGGCAATCACTGATGTAAACATTACTTGTGAAACCTTAGCTGTTCTGAAGTCAAAGCCACAGGAAAGCAGCGCGATCGCATCTTGCTGTGTGAACCAACCTACTACCTGCAAACCAGCGGTTGTTAAATTCTCCACCACCAAAACACAACTTGCTTGCTGCTGACTCATTAGCTTTACTACATCTAGTAATGGTGTGTCTGGTGTAACGGTCAGAGGAGAAAAGTCAATTGCTGAATCTAGGGATGGTAGATGAACAACCTGAGTGAAGGCGTGCATAGATAATTGCAATAGCCTTTATGAGAAAAACTCATGCATACTAGCATATTTAACTATGATTTTGGGATGTACGTGCAGTAAATATAACATTAGCTCGCGAAGTCATCGACAGGATATATAAATTTTTATTGTTAATAAAGTAACTAATTCAACAGTATAAACACTGATAAAATTGTCAGCTGAGATCTTGCTCTGGTTCTTACCTGTTATACCGTTTCTCCAAAAAATGACTACAAATGTTCTTGGTTAGTAGTAAGTACTTAAGTACTCACTACAAACTATGTGCAGTTCTATTTTTGAGAATTGGTATTAGGTAGCCAGTGATGTAAGGTTCAGTTAGTAAAACATAGTCGAAAAAATCCCCCTTCCCAGCAGAGTTGTTTTCCTCCGCAAGGACAAAAAACTTTATAGCTGCTGTTTTTTACCCTGTCTCAACTGCTCCTAAGGCTCTAAGGTTGGCTTTTTGGTCTTCCGTTAAGCCAATCACGCCAGTGATGTTCATCCCCTCATAGGGTTTGGGAACCTTCAAAGATAGGGGTGGTTCCAATTCATCACTGTGTATATTTCTCAGCCGAATCATCCCATCATGAATACCAGTAGCGATTAACTGTCTATCGAGACTAAAAGCTACCGATAAGACTTCATCAGCATCTTCTTGAAAAGATTTAATCAGTTTATCTTCATGAATATTCCATATGTGTATGGCTCCATCTTGAGAGCCACTAATGAGGGTATGTCCATCAAGACTAAAAACAACCGAATGTACCCAATTGTTATGTTCCGTTATAGTTTTGACGCATTCGCCTGTTTGCACTTCCCAGATCCTGATGGTGCAATCGTTGCTACCACTAGCAAGTAACTGACCATCTGCACTAAAGGCGATCGCTCTGACTAAGTTCTCATGGCCGGGCAATATCTTGATGGTGTCACCTGTCTGAACATCCCATATCCTGATAGAGCGATCGTCACCGCCGCTAGCAAGTAACTGTCCATCAGGGCTAAAGACAACCGTTCGTACCCAGTTCCCATGACCCCGCAATATTTTTGGAGGGTTACGTTTGTACACCTTCCAGATTCTGATCGTGTGGTCATCACTGCTACTAGCAAGCAGCTGACCATCTGGGCTAAAAGTCACTGACCTGATCCAGTGATTGTGATCTTTGAGAACTTGCAGACATTGCTTACTCTTGCTCAACTTCAGATCCCAAATTCTAATCGTGCGATCGTCGCTACCACTAGCAAGTAATCGACCATCTGGACTGAAGGCTACTGACCAAATACGGCTGGTATGTCCTCGCAGGGAGATTGCTATCTTGCCAGTGCGAATATTCCAAATCCTGACAATTTTATCTTCACTACCACTGGCAAGAAATTTACTATTAGGACTGAAAGCAACTGATAAAATCCAATTAGAGTATCCCCCTACCGTACTCAGACATTGACCAGTTTGAGCATCCCAGGTTCTCACGGTTTGGTCGTCGCTACCACTAGCAATGCGTTTTCCATCCAGGCTGAAAGCAACTGACCACACTCGATTATCATGCCCATACAAAATGTTGCGACATACACCTGTTTGAGCATCCCAAATTCGGACAGTGTTATCATCGCTACCACTAACTATTTTTTGCCCATCGGGACTAAAAGCCACCGATCTCACCCAATTTTCATGTCCAAGAAATTTGGTACGACATTTCGTTGTCCGAATATCCCAGATTCTGACAGTGTTGTCATCGCCACCACTGACAAGCCGCCGTCCATTGGGACTAAAGGCTACTGACCTCACCCAGTTCTCATGTCCTGTCAGGGTCTTAAGACAGTTACCTGTGTTCACGTCCCAGAGTTTGATGGTTTTATCCTCACCACCACTGGCAAGTAATCTACCCACTGGACTAAAGGCTACTGACCAAATCTTACCAACATGTCCTGTTAAGGTCTTTAAATACTCACCACTATAGACATTCCATATTTTGACGGTTCCATCTTCACTACCACTAGCAAGTAGCTTGCCATCATGACTAAAGGTGACCGAACGTACGCAACTAGTATGTCCTTCTAGTGTATAAATGGACTTACCAGTTTTGATATCCCAGATCTTGACAGCTTGGTCGTCACTTCCACTGGCAAACCTTTGACCGTCAGGACTAAAGGCGATCGAGCGAACCCAGTGGTTATGTCCTTTACAGATAGAACGTCTTTGTCCCTGAAAAAGGCAAATTTCGCCATTAGAAGAACCGATCGCAAAAAACTCTCCACTAAAAGCAACTGATAAAATACTGCCGAAGGGTTCTTTAAAAAGAGAATCATCTAAATAAGCACCTGTAAAGTTCGTATTTTGAAGGTTGGCATTGGTTAAATCCGCACCTTGAATAACAGTATGGCTCAAATCTTGACCCGCTAGAGCCTCTGGATCAATTTGCAAAAGCAGTGTCACAGCATACCCAGCCAGATAACCGACCTCCTTTTCCGTTTTGCCTCGCGTAGCTTTAATTACCTCCAGCAGACGTCCAGCAGCAGTTTTTGAGCGGTCAAGCATGTGTTCGAGTAAATCGAGTACAGCCTTTGTTAAGTCTCTTTGTCTGTTGGTTAGTTCTCCAAGTCTGAAAGCATCGAATAAACGGTTCAGCGATACAGTAGAAAATTCTTTGAGTGGTGCAATGGGTATGACTTTGCCTTGTTCGTCTACTTGACGTTGAAAATAAGAAAACCAGGTGTATGCTTGAGGAGGAGCATTTTTGTCTATATGTAACGACTCTGTTGCCAAATCGACAAAGTCAGCAGCTAAAACTCCCAATTGTGCAGCAAGTTTATAAGCGATAAAAAACTCTAGGAAGGAGCGATGAGCTAGCTCGTAGTCACCATCAGCATTTCGAGTCAACATAGACTGACCCATCATGTCATAGCTCCAATAATCGATTTCTTCTGGTTCCTGGACAACAGAACCAAACAATCGACGAATTCTGTCAGGGAACTTGCGATAGTTTAGCTGCATTTGATCGGTGACGAACATTTCCCAAGACAGTTCGCAGAGGAAATAAAGCTTGTCCGCTGGAGAAGTAAACGTGCGCTCTGCTTTGATATCCCGAGCCATCTTTTCTCGCACGGCTAACAAATAGATGTGGGAAAGATCTACTGGCTGATCTGCCTCAATTTTAGGCAGCGCATCCAGGATCAAATCAATCATCACAGGTCGTCTGGCTAAATCCAAGAGTTTATGATTTCTTGTCACCTGTTCTACGATCGCATCCCTTTCTGCTTGAGTTTTCTCTTGGAGACGAGAGCGCAACATTTGACGAATTTGTCCATTACTGAGTGTTTGGAGTTCTAGCACCTCAAATTGAGGTCCTAGTTTCCTGGTAGAGGTTGGCTGTTCTGTTTCAATAGAATTTAATAAAGCTGCATTCAAAAGAGAGCGACCTTTTTCGATCTTAGGAAGATGCTCAGCACGACAGGTGAGAATGACCTTAGCTCCTGTTTCTACAACCTTGGCTAGCTCCCAAAAGTTATCAATTACCTTGCGACGATCTACCTTACCTGCCATTTCATCAAATCCATCAAAAATCAGCAGGAGCTTGCCCATACTATTAAGTTGTTTGAAGACTAAATTAGTTAGGGGAATATTGTGGATGGAAAAAAAGAACCAAGCTAGAACATTCTCTACGTTGAGTGCTTTAGTATAATCTCGCAGAGGAATCAGTAGGGGTAATCTTGGTCTGGGAGTACCTTGTTTTTTTGCTTCCTGATAACGTTTTAAAGCAGTCCAAGCATAGTGAAAAGCAAACCAGGTTTTGCCAGTACCGAATTCTCCCAGAATGGATATGTGCTTTTTGTCTGGATCCTCTAGCCAGCGATCGATATAGCCATCAATCCAGCCATCTGCTTCTGCGTAGCGACTGACTATCGGTTCCCCTGTCACTGGGTTAATTCCTTCTTGTTTAACACAGGCTAAAGGAACATAAGTTTTGTCATTGATACCCCGCTTTTGAAGTTGCTCCTCTAACCATTTAAAATATTGTGTAAAGTTGACACCCTCGTCTATGACTTCATCGAAGGTGTAACAAAATAGTTCTAGTTCTCTCTGTTTTCTGTACTCTGCGATCGCCTCACTAGCAGCACGACTAAATTTAAGTTCTTTTGTTTCTCTGTATTCTGCGATCGCTTCGCGCACAGCCCGACTAATACGAAGATCTGCAACTAACCATCCTTCATTTGGCTTGTACTCTTTTACTGCTTGACATAAACCGTCAAGATGGATCAGGTTAGCTTCACCTTCCACACCGCGTACCAGGATGCGATCGTATCCCCCTCGCTTGGGGATGTGGACGATCGTCTCAAAATAGTCCTCTTGCCTTCTACCACCAGGAATCAATTCATAACCTAATGCCTCAAACCAGGCTCTCATTTTCTTCTCAAGCTCGCAAGGCTGTTTGCAGATTTGACTCGTTTCATCTTCTTGAGTAAGTAAGCTTTGCTCACCTTGACTTTGGAAATGGAAGTATGAAGATTGGGACGACCAACCGACTTCGGATAACTCTGAACGACTCGATGGTTGAGACACAAGCTTAGCATCATCCACGCCCAAGTCTATATTCTGGACTTGCGAGCTTGCACTGTGATTTAACAATGCTCTTTGCAGAGCGGCGCGAAAATTTCTTTTGCTGACTTCCTCTCCCAAAGCCTCTGAAAGCAACTTCCAGAATTTATGGCTCACGTCTCCCTTCAAATAGTTAGGTTTATAGGGCGAACCTTCTGCCATTTTTTCATAGGTCAAACCCTCCCAAGAGCCTTGCAGTACCGTCAGTTCTGGATCGGTCAGCTTTCTGCCTTTAGCTTTATATACTGCTGACTCTACAACCTCGAGAACGTCTTGAAAATTCATGAGACAGTGGAAGATTAGGTTTTTATATCATGATAAAACATGAATTGATTTTATAAATGTTTTTAAGTAATTATACTTACTTTATAGCATCTTCACACTTGGTACAATGTAGCTTTTAACTAATTCCTATTATTGAGGCTTTATAGTTACACATTAGCGCTCATCTAGGACACTGATGAGTGATGAATGAAGTTGTGCAATCTTGTACTAAGATGATTGGCTAAAAGACAAATTTTTTACCTATTACCACCTAATTTAACACATGGAAATTCATGAATCGCCTTTTTACAGCAAGCATTTCATATCAGTTCCCAGTCGTGATGGGTTGCTAGCGGATTTTTCCACAGACGAGTACCCGACAAAATTGTATGGATGGGGATATGCTGGGAAAACTCTAAATCTAAGCAAACAAGGATCCTATTTTGGATTTGTCGTTGATGGCCAAACTGACGTAACTTCCCATCATGCAGGCTTTGAGCTAGTCTTCACTCTTGTTAAAGGTATGTACTTCTGTGTTCCTACCGGACCTTTGTTTATTCGTGGTGGATGCGGGATCGCGATCGCAAGTTTGAACTATCGCGGGATGTTCATGGTTGGCGGACCAATTGAGGAAAAAGGTAGGTTGCGTTACATGGATGGTTGCTCTGATTCCCTGTTGATTCCACCAACAATGAAAGGCGACCCCTGTCTCAATCATCTCCACTTTCCACCTGGTATTAGCCAGACAAGACACACTCATCCTTCAATCAGAATTGGCGTAGTGACGAGCGGTGAGGGACATTGCGAAGTCCCAGAAAATGAAGATGGAACCGGAGATGTGATTAAAATACCCTTAACTCAAGGTCAAATTTTTATTATTCCACCCGAAGGTCATCACAGCTTTTTTACTAAGCACAGCACCCTAGATATCATTGCATACCATCCAGATAGTGATATCGGACCAACCCATGACGATCATCCAATGGTGAATCGAACCTACGTCAATGGCATATCAGCTAGGAATATAGAGGAAATAAGAACTAAGGTCATTCTCTAAAAAAATCAACGGAGCTTCAATGATGGAATCGTGAAAGCGTTCTTACGAAGGCATAACATTTGCGCTCAAAATTCAACATGATAAAACTTGATTTTTCATAAATTACATTGTATGCTGGTAGCAAACCAGGTTAAGACCCTGATTTGAACAATTGAGATAAAGTAGCCCCATGCTGGAAGGACTTTTCGGGACTCTGCAAGCACATCTACCCAGCGAGTATCAAGGTTCAATACCGCGTACACTGATTGTAGAATGCCGCACGACGAGGAGTGGTAAGTCCCCAGAGTTCTTAGTTACAATAGTGGGGCATCCGAACAAAGATTTTCGATTCCAGAAAGCAGACATAGACACATATATATTGAGACGTCAGCTGCTGCTCAAACCCTGCGGTGTGGTGTTAATGGAGAACCAGATCACTGCGATCGATTGTTTAGAAGCCGGCTTGCTGAACATTCTTCAAACCACTGGTTTTGGAGATGTAACGCTTACATTTCAGAAGGGCTTTTTTATCTGTAAAGTAGCATTCTCTTATCGCAGAATTTTAGGACTGCCTAAATCTAAAATCAACAGTTTTGGCCCTTCAGACACCAAGCAGTCACACAACTGATGGTGAATATTAAAAAAAATGAATAAATCGTCTGACTGTCCGAAGAGAGTTGGATACCAACCCAGGGACTAGTTTACGTGGAGTAACACGCGACTAGTCTCTTTTTTTTCAAAACAACGTCTACAAGAGGTTAGTTCTTATGAACTGTAAATACAAAGATCACCCTTTTCCTCCTTGTCGATTTGAACCACATCCTCGCAATCCTAATATCTATTTTTGCCCCCACTGCCGAGAATCATATGACGTCAGGGAAATAGGAAATAAATTTCCTACCTGGCTGCTGTTAATCATTGCGATCGTCATTTTCGCGATCGTTGCTGGTAATCCTAAATTTCCTCAGCTTCGTGAAGATAATCCTCCCACTTATAACCCTGTTGAAGTTAAGTAGGACTGCTGTATTCGCTTTTTATCTTGGAGACTTCCAAATCAAAAATATCCAATTGCTGGCGAAATTTAGAGGATAAGAAAGAAGAAATTGTGTGGAATATAGGTATTGGATAATTTATTTTTTGGAGTTTTCCTAACTTCATCAAATATGTTGTTAATTGAGGAAACAAACCATGAAAACTAATTTTACAAATGACTATAATCCACTGTTCAAAGTCGCTGCTAGGGGGCTTAAGTATTTTCTGTTGACTCTACTTGGTTTTGCGATCGCCTATGTTATGTCTACCGTTTTTGGCGTTGTTCCCATTGTCCAAATGCTGCAGTCTGCGATTCTATGGCAATGGTTATTACGTATATTCCTCTTCATCTTCTGTTTATTTGCGATCGCCATGATTTTAGATTCTTGGAAATAAAGTTATGCGAGCGCCAACGTATTCAGCATAGACTGACCTGCTGGCTTTGTGCAGGTCTCCTTCTTTGTGGAGAGAACCCAATCTAGAGGGATAATGGGGGAATTATATATGTGCCGCATTTTGTTTTGAAATTGGTATAAGAAGGTATGAGTCAAGAAAGTGATGATTGCAATATTTCTTAAAAATTGCGTGAGATTCGCGCGATCGCATTTTACTCTGAAGTAAGTCAGGGTAGCTAAGGCAAACACACATGCACAGAAGACAGCGCCAAATTCTTTGGTGTTACAGTATTGCAATTTTAACTGTGGCGATCGCGCTACTAATAAAACTGCTGCTCAATTTTTGGTTTCACCGACAACAAGAAACCCCATTCCTACTATTTTTTGCCGCGATTATTGTCAGTAGCCGTTATGGAGGAATTGGTGCTGGCGTCTTGGCAGTTGTACTGTCTAGTGTAGTCGGTAGCTATTTGTTCTTAGCTCCTACTAATTTCTTCCTCAGTAATAATCCTTGGACAAACCTCCAGCTAGTCATATTTGTGCTAGAAGGGCTGTTCATAGTTTCCTTAGTTACCTCCGTGAATACAGCGCGGCGACATACTCAAGCGATCGCCCTCAAATTGCAGGTAAGTGAAGACGAAAGTCGTCGTCATCAAGAATTATTGCAGTTAATAGCAAACTCTTTACCTGTCTGCATTGCTTATACAGATGCTCAGCAACGTTATCGATTCGTGAACAAAACCTACAAAGCTTGGTTTGGCTTGTCTCAGGAAGAAATTCACGGAAAGCATCTGGTAGAAGTTTTAGGCGAAACGGCTTATTTGGTCATTAAAGACAAAGTAGAGCGCGTACTGGCAGGTGATGTGGTTGAATATGAAGCACAAGTACCGTATAGAGAAGGAGGTACGCGCTACATCCAAGCTATTCTCGTCCCCGACGTTACCCAAAAAAGTGAAGTCAGGGGGTACTGTGCCTTGATTATAGATATTAGCGATCGCAAGCGAGCGGAAGCAGAAATTAAGCAACTCAACGAGAACTTAGAACGGAGAGTTCAAGAACGCACCCAACAACTTGAAGAAGTCAACCGAGAGCTGGAAGCATTTACTTACAGTGTTTCCCATGACTTACGCGCTCCTCTGCGCGCCATGCAAGGACTAGCTCAAGCCTTACAAGAAGACTACGGCTCTCATTTAGACGAAATCGGACAAGAATACACTCGCCGTATTGTCACAGCCGCTAGCCGGATGGACACCTTAATTCAAGATTTGCTTGCCTACAGCCGTCTGGGGCGCAGCGAAATTTGGTTACAACGCCTCAATCTCGATGCGATCGTCACTGACGTACTCAATCAATTACACTCCGAACTACAAACTACCCGAGCACAGGTAACTATCGAGCAACCTTTACCAGTCGTCAAAGCGCACCGCAATATATTAACACAGGTACTGATCAATCTGGTAACTAATGCCATTAAGTTTGTAGCTACCGATGTTCAACCTAAAGTGTCGATCTGGGCAGAGGAAGTTGAAGAGGGGAAGAGTGGAAGAGTGGAAGAGAGTGAGAGTGGGAGAGACAAAAATTCTTCTTTTCCCCCCTCCTTTTCTCACCCCTCTAAATTTGTGCGCCTGTGGGTAGAAGATAACGGTATAGGTATTGCTCAACAACACCAGGAACGGATTTTCAAGACCTTTGAGCGCTTGCATGGTATAGAATCCTATCCAGGAACGGGGATCGGCTTAGCAATTGTCAAGCGGGGCGTCGAGCGTATGGGAGGCCGTGTAGGAATTGAATCACAATTGGGACAGGGTAGCCGATTTTGGATTGATTTACTCCCGCCCGATCGCTGCTAAAGCCCAGAAACAACAATTCTTGATTTTTTGCACCGACTTACTTATCTTCAGCAGTGCCGTGCTTTTGAGATTAAGTAAAGTAATAACACTCATGATATATGGGTGTCAATTAACACTATAACCTACTGGTACAGCACGGCGTAAATGAAGACATCATTTAAAATCTTTCAAAAACTCGAAAGAAAGACAAGCTTTTTGACTATTGACTTGGGAGTATTGAGTTCTAAGACAGCGGTACTAGTTGTTAATCTAATAATGACACTAATTATTACTATTGATTTTTGTATTTGTCATCAACTTTTGGTCTTTCTCCTGCATTGCTAACAGTTCTGGGATAGTGACAAAGCTATAACCCTGCTTCCTCAATTTGCTGATAATCACAGGTAGTGCTGCTACTGTATGAGAACGATTTCCCCCTCCATCATGCATTAGCACAATACCACCCGACTTGGACTGTTGTAAAACTCTATTGATCAAAACAGATGTAGAAGGACGACTATAGTCTGCGGAGTCAGCCGACCACATAACCACAGCGTAATTTTTACCTCTCGCATAAGCTGCTAAGCCATTATGTAGCATTCCACCAGGAGGTCGAAACAAATTTGTTTTCACACCTGTGATTTGATAGATTAAATTTGATGTATTATCAATTTCAAAGGCAGCTGCTTGTTGGTTAAAATAATGATACCAATGATGCCAAGAATGGTTGCCAATAACGTGACCTTCAGCCACAATTCGCTTGCCTAATTCAGGATTATTTTTCAGGTATTTCCCGACAATAAAAAATGTAGCCTTGATGTTATTTTCTCTGAGGGTATTCAGTACCTGTGCAGTGTACTCAGGCCAAGGACCATCATCAAATGTCAGAGCTATTACTTTTTTGTTAGGAGCGACTTTTGCCTTCCTAATTATTGTTCCTTGAAAACTTGTAGGCAAAGTATAGAAAAAACCTTTTTCTTTTGCTTGTTGTTGCCAACTTGTTAGCATTGCTGACTTAAATTGTTTCAGGCGCTGCTGGGTTCCTGCTTTTACTTCTGCATGATTGATATTTTTATTTTTTATAGTCTGCTGAGTCTCAGCTTCAAAACCAATTAAATTAATAGGTATAATAAAGCCCATAGTTAAGCTGCCGCAGAGAGCTAGGAACGCAAATAATATTCCTTGCGGCCAAGTAAATGACTTATTGTTTTCCACTTGATAGCTCCTTCACTGATTTCACCGTCACACAGATATGACGGTAATTTATAGCACAGTTTTTCAGATAATATTTATATACTGTACTCTTTTCTGGAAAGCTTGAAAAATCAATGCAGATTCACATAAATCCAGATATCAAGAAGATAAATTACACGGGTTTAACCGCATATTATACTATTTAGCTTTAGAAGGCCAATACTCAGAATTGCAACTCTGTATTTCTTAGTGTTTAGTATCAAAATATTAATTTTTACACCCCACTACAATATAAATATATTCTACTGCTGAGCTATAATATTACCTTGAAAAAGAATCTTAAGTTTGTGGCTAACTTTTGCAATTAAGCTCCCACAAGTTAGCTAGACGTTTATCAGTCAAAATAGTTTCTTATCCACAAGATATACCAAAACTTTAACCAAGTTATAGAACTAATATTTGATTTTTGAAAAAATATGTAGATATATAGGGTGCGTTATGCCAAAGGCTAATGCACCATTCTAAGTTTTTGCTGCGTTACGTTAGGCAATTGCACGCCCTACGTGTATTTAGATTTTTTCAATCATCAAACCGGATTTCCATAGATACTTCTGAACAGTTTGTCAAAGGCATTTTTATTTAGAACTTAGTTCTGCTTGTCATGCTGGGTGTAGCAACGCGAAACTCAGATACTTCGGGGTTTCCCCAAGGGTAGCATCTGTCGATCTTCTACTCTGCCAGAAGCCACTTGCTGTACTGAGTGACAATTGATATGAGGCTGATACTTCAGTAATTAAGTAAGTAGGTGGACATGAATATTTATCGTTGAGTCAAGGCAGCTATGCTGAGGGCAGAAGGCAGAAGGGAAGAGGGTTTGAACTCAATTTACTTTTTGTTACATAGTTCTGTTTTTTTGTACCTTCCTACTTACCAGAAATGAGTTAACATCTAATAAAATTAGAGTTTTCTAAAGTCAATAAATTAGGCCGTCCACATCATTATTATTACAATTGCATAAACACTACTACAGTATAAATACTGAACTTTTTTTAATTTTTTAGAAAATATCAATTTTTAGCTATCCTTTCAGCATGAGAGAATTCAATAACGTTATTGATTGAGTCGCTTGCATTTATAGATAGCGATCGCTCCTTTGAAGGTCTCATATGACTTGCTTAGTCAGATTTGAGTATGGGGAAGTCAGCCCAATCCCGACCTCTGACTAGATCTTTCCATTAACCAACCCAACGGTTTTGAGCAAAGCCAATGGCAATTCTGGCAAGCAAAACAGAAAACCAGCCTAGGATTAAATGTCCTTGACGGGGATAGCGCTCCAGCAAAACACCAAGAGCAATACTCAAAGGTACAAGGCCGTAAGCCAGACGACTAAGGGAGATCGTGCCACCGGAGGCTAGCAACAAAGCAATACCGCAAAAACCGTAAAGAATATTAACTGAGGTCAGTTGTTTACGCAAGTACCACAGTAGATAGGCACCTCCCAAAACCATTACTGTGTTGAGCAAATTATTGATTAATTTTTCATCAACAAATATCAACAAAAATGTAACCAGGATGTAAAAGCTGTAGAACAGCTTGACAGAACTCAACCGTTGTCGATACCGCCACAAACTGTAACCACTGCTGACGATGATGTTAAACAACAAAAAATGCAACAGGTTGTAAATCGAACTATGCTGCCAATTTGATGTACCTATGGTTATATACAGCAGCATATTCAACCAACCTCGCCAATCAAATCCAAAAGAGGGCCGCCACCCTCGCTGAGCATGAATAAAAGCTAGAGGATCGCCAAAATCAATTGCACAATACAAACTAAACAACAGCTGTCTCTTATACACATCT
>JANZYY010000201.1 GCA_026419705.1 Fischerella sp. | reverse complement strand
AGATGTGTATAAGAGACAGGCTTTGTTCATGAGCGCAACTCTTTACAAACAAATTCAGCAATTTTACGATGCTTCCTCCGGTTTGTGGGAGGAAGTATGGGGGGAACACATGCACCACGGTTACTATGGTGCAGACGGTACAGAAAAAAAAGACCGTCGGCAGGCACAAATTGACTTGATTGAAGAAGTCCTCCAGTGGGCAGATGTACAGCAAGCTGAAAATGTCCTGGATGTGGGCTGTGGAATTGGTGGTAGTTCCCTTTACTTAGCAGAAAAATTTCATGCTAGGGCAACGGGTATTACTCTCAGTCCCGTACAAGCTACCAGAGCAAAGCAACGAGCTGAGGAATTGGGGTTGAGTAACAGAACTAATTTTCAAGTGGCAGATGCTCTGTCAATGCCTTTTGCCGATCGTTCTTTTGACTTAGTTTGGTCATTGGAAAGTGGCGAACATATGCCGGATAAAGTCAAGTTTATGCAAGAGTGCGACAGGGTGCTCAAACCAGGCGGAACTTTGGTGATAGTGACTTGGTGCCATCGCCCTACCAATGACTCGCCATTGACGGATAATGAACAGCAGCACTTGGCTAAGATTTATCGAGTGTATTGTTTGCCATATGTGATTTCTTTACCGGAGTATGAAGCGATCGCCCGTCAACTCGGATTAGAAAATATCCGCACCGCTGACTGGTCAAAAGCGGTAGCACCATTTTGGAATGCGGTCATTAAGTCGGCACTGACTCCAAAAGCAATTTTTGGATTACTGCAATCCGGTTGGAGTACGATGATTGGGGCGCTGTCTTTGGGATTAATGCGTCGTGGTTATGAGCGTGGCTTAATTCGATTTGGACTGTTGTGTGGAAAGAAATGTTAATGGTTGTTTGTTGTTTGTTGTTTGTTTGTTGGAATAAACAACTACCAACTAGCAACAATCAACAAATTCCAACCAACCACCAACTACCAACTACCAACAATTTTTAATTATGAGTCAGATTTCACAGCCAGGTTTTCAAGATAGTTGGCTTTACGCTTTGTGGAAATTCTCCCGCCCACATACGATTATTGGCACGAGTTTAAGTGTGTTGGGTTTGTATTTAATCGCAGTTGCTGTTGGTAATTCTAATTCTTCCCCATTCTCCCAACCCCCAATCCTATTTCCTCCTTTGGTAGCCTGGATTGCTTGTTTGTGTGGCAATGTTTATATTGTGGGGTTAAACCAACTGGAAGATGTAGCGATTGACAAGATCAACAAGCCGCATTTACCGCTAGCTTCTGGTGAGTTTTCCCAGCGGACAGGAAAATTTATAGTAGCAGTCACTGGCATTTTAGCGCTTGTTGTGGCTTGGCTCAGCAGCCAGTTTTTGTTCGGGATGGTGGCGATTAGTTTAGGAATTGGCACAGCTTATTCTTTGCCACCAATTCGCTTAAAACGGTTTCCTTTTTGGGCGGCTTTGTGTATTTTTTCGGTGCGGGGAGCAATTGTTAATTTAGGGTTATTTTTACACTTTAGTTGGGTGCTGGAAGAAAATAATTTCATCCCGCCTATTCCTGTAACAGTTTGGGTGCTGACGGTGTTTATTTTGGCGTTTACATTTGCAATCGCTATTTTTAAAGATATCCCTGACATGGAAGGCGATCTGCAATACAATATCAAGACTTTCACTATCCAACTCGGCAAGCAGGCAGCGTTTAATCTTGCCCTTTGGGTACTAACTGTATGTTACCTGGGAATGATTTTAGTCGGCTTGCTACGTCTAGCTGAAGTAAATGCTGTATTTTTGGTGATTACTCATCTAGCCGCGCTGGGTGCGCTTTGGTGGCGGAGTCAAAAAGTAGATTTGCAAGAAAAAAGCGCGATCGCTCACTTCTATCAATTTATTTGGAAGCTGTTTTTTATTGAGTATCTTATTTTTCCTCTCGCTTGTCTTTTGGCTTAAACTAAATATGCATCTGTGTGTATCTGTAGTTTCTTAATTTTTGCAAATTTGACTGTATGCTTGAACAATACATCTCTGTTTTCGCCACTGTCGCAGTCATATTCAGTATCCTTCTCCTTGCTTATTTTGCTTGGAAAACTTTAATCACTGCCAACTACTTCCAAAAAGGCATAAATTTTTATCAGCAAAGAGATTACCAAAGTGCAGAAGCAGCTTTTCGCCAAGTAATTGCGCTCAACTCTACTAATGATGTGGTTCATTTGCTGTTAGGTGATACTTTGATGCAGCAAGGTAAATTTGAAGAAGCAATTTCTGAATTTCAAGAGATGATTCGTCGCGCCCCTAAAAAAGTCGATGCTTATCTGCAGTTGGCTCAAGCTTTGATGCAACAACAAAAGCTAGAGGAAGCAATTGCTATCCTACGACAAGCTCGCGATCTATTCCACAAACAGCGCCAATCTGAAAAAGCTGAACAAATTCAACGGCTGTTGCAACAAATATCTTCTTAAAAAAAGCTAATAAAAGCCCATCCTACTCACATGAATTAGATTATCAAAGCTACCGGTTTTTAGTCAAGCGCTAAAATCAAGAAATCTCGTCTTGCAATTGAGAATTTTTCGCGTAAACTCAACACAACTTAACCAGATTGATAATTTTTGTGAATCGAAAAAATACTTCGACCTTTAATAAAAATTATTTATAAATGCAATGCGAAAAGAAGTCTTGGTTTTGACAACCAGGACTTCTAATAATTTTCTTGGATGTAACACACAACCCTATTTATACGAAGTTCCTAAAGTAAGCAGCCCAAATACTTCCAACAACTCCAACCGCAATTAACAAGTTGGTGAAAAACCAGCCGAATTCTATTTCTTGTCCCAGGGTCTTGTCTTCTTGACCTGCGGTGAAAAATAATGACCAGGCTTGGTTGAGATTGATTTTCTCAAAGTTATTAAACTCTGGTCGAAAAACAACAGGTCCAAGCAAGTCTTTATTGGGGTAGTTAAAATCAGTTTTCATTGCTGTTCCCTCTTTTGTTCTATTGTTGACTGTGAATAATTTGCAATCGTGAATTGCTTACAGGCTAGTTAGCCATCCAATTAAACCGTGTCCGGTGAAAACTTCCAAAGCGATCAGTGAAACAAAGCCAATCATTGCTAAACGCCCATTGAGTTTCTCTGCATACTCGGTGAAGCCAGCCCGTGGAGTTTCTTCAACATAAACCTTCGGTTCTATGGCGTAGCTGTTGAGCAGACCGCGTTCGTTGATCGTAAAGCCTCTTCCTGTCATATTTCCCTCTTGATTGCTATGTGTTGTAAACAAATATAAAGTAATGTAAACAAAGATTGCAATAGATTGACATGGTAAGATAGGTACAGTAAACCGTACAGGACGGGGTGAAACTGCCGTACTTGCGGCATTGAGTTGATAAGCATGACTAATCACAAAGGCAAAGTCTACCTCGTGGGTGCAGGATTGGGAAATGTCTCATACCTGACGGTGAGAGCTTATCACCTTTTGGCGATCGCCCAAAAGTTGGTTTACGATGCCCTTATAGATGCCGAGTTGTTGCAGCTAGTATCACCTAACTGCCTCAAGCTGGATGTAGGTAAACGTGGAGGCAAACCCAGCACGCCGCAAGCTGAAATTAATAATTTACTAGTCAACCATTGTCAGCAGGGGAAACAAGTCGTCAGGCTCAAAGGCGGCGATCCGTTTATTTTTGGTCGCTGTAGCGCCGAAATCGAAGCCTTGAAAGCCGCAGGTTGTGAGTTTGAAGTTGTACCAGGAATATCCTCTGCCTTAGCAGCACCTTTACTAGCAGGCATTCCACTGACAGATCCAGTACTAAGTCGCTGCTTTGCCGTATTTACTGCCCACGATCCCGATGGCTTGGATTGGGAAGCGCTATCAGCTTTAGAGACATTGGTAATTTTGATGGGAGGGCAGAATCTGGCTGAGATTATTTATCGGCTGCAGCGATACGGGCGATCGCTTTCTACACCGATTGCGATTATTCGTTGGGCAGGAACCCCACAGCAACAAATCTGGACAGGCACGCTCGAAACCATTCGAGAACAAACATCTGGTGTGACGCTGTCCCCAGTGGTGATTGTAATTGGAGAAGTGGTGGGGTTACGCGGATACTTACAACCTGAGAATATAGACTTAGATAATTCTCCAAAACACACTACTCCCAAAACACAAACTATGGTTACCAACCTCTCCAGCTCTACCTTTACCGTCCCAAGCACTTCCGGTCTCCCCCTCAGTGGTAAAACAATTCTGGTGACACGCTCACAAGGACAGTCAGGTCAATTTGCAGAACTCTTAAAGTCAGTAGGCGCACGCGTCGTCGAAATGCCTGCTCTAGAAATTGGTCCGCCTTCTAGTTGGGAAGCTTTAGATAATGCGATCGCCCAATTATCTGAGTTCGACTGGTTAATTCTCACTTCCAGCAACGGCGTAGATTACTTTTTTGAACGGCTGCTGGCACAGGGTAAAGATATTCGTGCTTTAGCAGGAATTAAAATTGCCGTCGTCGGCGAGGAAACAGCCCAAACCCTCAGACAACACTGTTTGCAACCAGACTTCATACCACCTAACTTTGTCGCCGACTCTTTAGTCGCACACTTCCCCGAAGAACTTGCAGGTAAAAAGATATTATTTCCAAGAGTAGAAAGCGGTGGACGGGAAACTTTGGTAAGGGAATTATCTACCAAAGGTGCAGAAGTGGTAGAGGTTCCAGCCTATCAATCTTGCTGTCCGAGTAGTATCCCTCCTTCAGCGGAATTAGCTTTGCAGAGTGGAACAGTAGATATTATTACCTTTGCCAGTTCTAAAACCGTACAATTTTTCAATCAACTGGCAGAAAAGATATTCGCCGATCACTCCGAAGAAAACCAATCTTCTGTAGTTGCAAATTATTTAGAGGGAATTTGTATTGCCTCCATTGGTCCACAAACTTCCCAGACTTGTCGTTCTCTATTCGGACGCGTAGATGTCGAAGCAGAAGAATACACTTTGGAGGGTTTAACCCAAGCATTGATTAAATGGGCAACAAGTAGTTAGTTGTTAGTGGTTAGTAGTTAGTAGTTGGTTGTTTACCACCAACCACAATCAACTATCCACTCTCAAATCACAAATGACGAAACGAATTATCGGCTTAACTGGTGGTATTGCTACAGGCAAAACTACTGTCGCCAATTACTTGGCAAATGCTTATCATTTGCCCATTTTGGATGCGGATATTTATGCCCGAGAAGCTGTTTGTATCGGTTCACCAATTCTCGATGCGATCGCCAGTCGCTACGGAGAACAAATTTTACGAGCAAATGGCGAACTCAACCGCCAAAAGCTAGGCGAAATTATCTTTAACAACCCTGAGCAACGCCTCTGGGTAGAGAATTTGATTCATCCTTACGTGCGCGCTCGCTTTCTGGAGGAAATCTCCGCATCCACAGCAAACACACTAGTGTTAGTTGTGCCTTTATTATTTGAAGCAGAAATGACTGATTTAGTCACAGAAATTTGGGTCGTGTATTGTTCTGAGCAACAACAACTAGAAAGATTAATGCAGCGAAATAATTTAACTTTAGAGCAAGCACAAGCGAGAATTCACAGTCAAATGTCTATTACAGAAAAAGCGGCACATGCTGATGTTGTTTTAGATAATTCCTCCAGCTTAGAAGTATTACTAAAACAAGTTGATCGAGAAATTATGAACTGTAAATGATGAATTATGAAATTAAGATTGCTTTGATTTGGTATTAACAATAATTTTGGTAATAATGGCAATTTTGACATCAAGGGTACTGCTACCACAACGATTCAAACCTCCTTCTTCACTGAGCGATCGCCTCACAAGTCTTCTCAATCGCCTACAGCCATCACCAGAGGTTTTAGCGATCGCTTCTGCTCTGTTTATTGGGGGTGGTTCGGGGTTGGCGATCGTCTTGTTCAAATACTCGATCGAGCTTTGCCGAAGTCTAACATTTGAAACCCTAATCGGGCAAATTTCGGCTTGGGGAAACTGGACAATAGTCTGCGTTCCTATCCTGGGAGGCTTGATTGTTGGGTTACTGCATTGGCGTTTTCCAGACTTTTTAGGGCAAGAGTTTTCTGCATTACTCAGCAGCACAAGAGTGCAGAAAATTTCACCGCTGCGACCTGCAATCAAACTATTAGCAGCTGCCGTTTCTTTGGGAACAGGAGCTTCTTTGGGTCCAGAAGGTCCGAGCGTGGAGCTTGGCTCGAATATTGGTATTCTACTGGGACAATCCTTTCAAGTTTCCAAAGATAGATGTCGATTGCTGATCGGCGCAGGTGCAGCAGCTGGTTTAGCAGCAGGATTTAATGCTCCCATTGCTGGAGTTTTCTTTGCGCTAGAAGTAGTTCTCGGCACCGCATTTACAACACCAGCTGCCAGCCTCATCCTATTGTCTGCCGTGATCTCCGCGCTGATTGCTCAGACTGTCTTAGGCGTTCACCCCGCATTCGATCTACCAACCTATCAAGTTATGAGTCATTGGGAGTGGATATACTATGTTGGCTTGGGATTACTGGCTAGCATTGTTTCCACTGCTTACACCCAAGCGATCAAATTGGTTCAGGCGTGTTTTCGAGGGGAAGTGGCTGGTTTTGCTTTGCTCGCAAAGTTTCCCAAAGCACTGCAACCAGCTCTCGGCGGTGCTTGCATCGGAGTAATGGCGCTGCAACTACCTCAGATCCTAGGAATCGGCTACGGAGTACTCGAAGCGATCCTGTGTGGAGAGCAGTTTCCTTTGCCATTGTTGGGTTTATTGCTTGTAGCAAAAGTAATTGCGACATCTATTAGCTTGGGTAGTGGTTTGGTTGGAGGAGTTTTTGCTCCAGCAATGTTTTTAGGAGCTTGTCTAGGAGCAATCTATGGAAATTTATTGACCGTGATTTTACCTACCTGGTTGTCTGAAATTGCTCCACCTCCCGCCTATGCAATGGTGGGAATGGCAGCTGTATTAGCTGGTAGTGTCAAAGCTCCACTTACCGCGATTCTCTTATTATTTGAATTGACCCAGAATTATCTGATCGTTTTGCCCTTGATGGTAGCTGTTGGAATCAGTGTCTGGGGTGTGGAATTGTTCAAATCCAGCCAAGCAATTCAAGGACTGAATCTACAGCAGATGGGTATAAACTTGCAACCACAGGATGAGCTTGAAGTATTGCAACAAGTGCCAATTGCAGTCGTGATGAATCGATCTTATTTAACACTGCCAGTTTCAATGTCATTACTGCAAGCTGGAAAGACAATGCTTCGACATAAATGTCATACTGCTTTAGTCCTGGATGAAACTGAGCAACTGATCGGAATTGTGACCCTAGCTGATATTAGACGGGCGATCCTCCAAGCTGAAAGTGAATTGGATCGGACAGATAAAATCACCCAAACTCTCAGGGATATTTCCACAGCAGAAGTTCTCTACGCCTACGAGGATGAGCCAGTATCAGAAGCATTGGAGCGAATGGGAGCAAGAGGGCTTTATCTGTTACCCGTAGTGGCGCGAGATCGTCCTCGCAAGATATTGGGCGTGATTGAGAGACATCAGATTGAATTGGCTGGCAATTTAGCAATGACGGAAGCCGCTCTTCATCCCTATCTCTCACAGGCTTAATTCATGACGCTTCCCCTCCAACTACCACATTCCGTATTCGCAAACTTGGTCCTCCACAACCCACGGGTAAACCATTTTGTCCGCCCTTACCGCAACCACCGGACTCGTCCCAGTAAAAATCATCCCCAATCGCCTCAATATCCGCCAGGGTTTGAAAAACGTTTCCCGAAAGCGTCACATCTTTGACTGGTTCAGCTATTTTCCCATTTCTAATCATCCACGCTTCTCCAGCGCTAAAGGTAAACATTTCCCCGTTTGTCATTCCACCTAACCAATTACGGGCATAAACTCCTTGTTTAATCCCACTAAATAAGTCTGCAACAGGGGTTTTCCCCCTCTCGATCCATGTGTTGGTCATGCGTACAATGGGGGCATAGTGATAATTGAGACATCGAGCATTGCCCGTAGCCGCTTCTGCCAACTTGCCTGCTGTTTCCCGAGAATGCAGGCGTCCCACCAAAATTCCATCTTGAATTAGCTGCGTGGTTGTCGCCGGAGTACCTTCATCGTCGTAAAAATAACTACCACGATGTCCGCTGGGAGCAGCGCCATCAAAAATTTGCAACTCTTCGCAACCGAATCTGCGTCCAATAGTCATGACTTCCAGCAAATCTGGATTTTCGTAAGCCATGTCTGCTTCGGAAAGATGTCCAAAGGCCTCGTGGACAAATAAACCAGTGAGAATCGGATCGATCACGACGGTGTAGGTATTACCTTTTACCGATGGCAGAGATAAAGCTGCAACTGCTCTTTGGGCGGCGCTTTTGACTTGCGCATCTAAATTGATTAAATCTTCGAAGGCTTGGCGCGAACCAGTAGTTTCTCTGCCAGTTTCGACGGTGTCACCATTTCTAGCAGTAGCAGCAAAGCGCATTTCCATGTCCACCCATGCTTGTTCGATGCAAGTCCCTTCACTAGGAGCAATAATTACTCTTTGACTGCGGGCGGCGTAACGTACGGAAGTAGTAGTAATGCACCGATCCACACT
>JANZYY010000200.1 GCA_026419705.1 Fischerella sp. | reverse complement strand
GTATTCGACAAGCCCACGCTCGCAACCGTTTGGAGGCTGCTCCGCCACCGGGTAAAGCTCCTTATGGTTATCGCCGTGGTAATAATAAGTACATAATAGACCGCAGTACTTCTCCCGTGGTCAAGGATTTTTTTGAACACTTCCTGCTTTATGGTTCGCTCCGCAAAGCAGTGCGTTACCTCGCGAAAAAATACGGTAAGAAAATTTCTGTCACTACCGGACGTCGTTGGTTGACTAATCCAGTCTATCGAGGTAACACAGCTTATCAAAATGGGGAAATTATCTGCGATACCCACACTCCCATAATTTCAAAAGAAGAAGCAGCACAAGTTGATCGACTATTGCGTCGCAACAGTCGTTTACCATCGCGAACTGCGAGTGCGCCACGTTCTCTGGCGGGATTGGTTGTCTGTGGTGAATGTCAATCACACATGAGTATTGCTCGCGTCACCATCCGCAACCAAGATAAAGAGTATCTTTATTTACGTCCTATCAGTTGCACCAAACGTCCTAAATGTCGTGCTATTTCCTACCAACAAGTGTTGGATAGCACAATTCAAGCAGTTTGTCGGGACTTGCCAATTGCAGTAGCAAAGATGAATTCTCCCCGGTTAGATGCGCTAAAGAATAATTTAGAGGATGCGATCGCTCGTCAACAAGAAATACTCAATCAGTTACCTGCTTTAATAGAAACTGGAATTTTAGATACAGAGACAGCCAAACTCAGAGCATACAAACTCCGCACCGAAATATCGGCACTGCAAGCGCATCTGGCAACCTTACCGCCTGTGAACTTGCGTTCTGTTGCTGTTGCTGTTTCTATTCCGCAATTTTGGTTAGACTTATCAGAAGTAGAACGACGATTTTATTTTCGCGAATTCATTCGTCAAATAGAACTTATTCGTCAAGATCGAAAATGGGAATTGCAAGTTATTTTTATTTTTTGAGCTGCGGTGACTATATCAGGTTCACGCGATTGCTAAGTATTCTTTGAGTTTTTTCTATGGTAAGTGTGACAATTTGGTAACAAAATCTATGAAAGCCGGCAAAAACGTATACCCAAATACCCTATAATAAGCCAAGTGGGGCGGACAGCCCCTTAATTTTCACCCGCAAGGTAGTTATCAGGGTAGCAAACTAGGTATCAGGGGCATCTGCTTTTTCTGGCTTGTGGCGGTATGTCATTAGCTTACCGCACTTCACGGCCTGTGGTCAGTCGTTGGCTTATCACCTTCACATATTCATACTAGCTCTTGTCATTTTTTCATGTCAATCATTCATTTAAAATTGACAAAAAATCATGTCAAACAGTTTTACTTGGATATCATGAAAGAAGAGGAAGACGAGTATGATCTTGATAAGTCCACATCATGACCGACAGAAGACGTTCTGAAAATTACAAACAGGTCAGTGGTTACGTTCCGGTAGAGTTGGCACGGGAATTCAAAAGCTTCTGTGCCCGTGAGGGAGTATCCCAGAGCGATGCATTGGAAGAAATGCTACGTGAGTGGCTCGCCCAAAAAGCTTCCAACTCTTTAAAATTCGAACAGGCAATTCGTCCGGTAACAATTGCCGATGTAGTTCGAGCCAACATGACAAAGTTGAGGCGCTGCGGGTTAAAAAACTTGCAAGCGCTCGCCAAAGGAGAAGTCCTGCCCACACCAGGAGACTTTGCCATTATTGCATCTACTTTGGGTATTCCCGAATCAGAACAAAAAATGATTTGGCAACGAACTTTTAGTTCCCTACATGATGACTTTAGTGGTGTGAAAGATGAGCGCGAGTGTTCTGAAGGTCCTAAACCAACCAGGCTGGAACTATAAATTTTCCTACGATGGGGTTTCTATCTTTGCCCCTACTAAGCGAGACGCCACCCATCTTGCCCAAAGCTACGGAGATGCTCTTAGCGAAACCGCAGCAAAAATCAATGGTAAGGTGCGGATAGGTTGGAGACACTGCAAACGGCCCATAGAATTTTACGGGTGGATGGCGTCCCAAAGACCGCCTACACCCGCCGAAACTGCTGAGCGAATCTTACCTTTAGAGGGTGAGGTATTTTGCAGTCAGTTGCGATTACCAATAGAGTTGTTGAGACGAATGATTGCTGCTGCTGAAAGCGAGCGTCCAGTTAGCATTGTCCGAAAAGATAACCAAAAGCAAATCATAGTTAACAGACGTATGTCTGATATGTTACAGACTCCCCCTGAGGTTGCTACTCAGAGGGTGATGACTCGATTTTGGTTACCTGAAGACTTGGCAGAACTGGAACGAAGATTACGTCAAGAGAGCCGATTCACCATGACTTACCGTGGTGGGCTAAACGAGCGAACTTGGGCAATCCTCACAACCCAATTCGAGAGTTTTGAGGTTGATGGTATCTGGTACAGACAGGGAACCACCTTGGCAACTCCTCAGCTGATACCGATTCCGCCAGAGGCTTGTGCTCAGGCTTGAGTAGATGATTAGACCACTTTCAGAAACGAAAAAGCGCGGGTGAATTAATTATTTCTTTAAGGGTGTATTCTATCAAACACTTATTTAAGCGTGTATTATATTAAATACCAGTACTCATAAGCTGATTAATTTTTCATATTCAAGTTCAACAAAAACAGCAACTTTTTAGAGCGAAAAAATAGACAAGCAGTATAAATAAACATTTAAACATAAACATTAATTATGCGTTACCCAAAATACTTGTAGAGATGCTGACGCCCCAGGCGTTTCCGTAGAGCAATTCTGCGTCTCTACACTATTTTCACGCCTAGGTATAATCTAATACGATGGAGTTAAGGTTTTGCTCTACCCCTTCTGGATGAGAGTTTGGAAATAATTAATTTGCCAATTAATTTGCCTTGGTATCTTGGTGTCTTTATGGTGAAAAAGATCATTTTTAAACCACCAAGACACCAAGACACACAGAGTACTAACACCAACTGTGTTGAGGCATAATTCAATTACTTGCCACTAACCTACTAACACCGATTCAAAAAGTGTTTGTGATAGAAAACAGTGTCTCATCTATAGTGTTGCATTCTTTTTTTCGCCTTGCTGAATCAAAATATGAATTTGTGGAGTGAAGAATCTTGACGGATGCTTGTTTCGCTAAGCCACACACCCTGCGGTCAGCCGCTGTCCCCTCTAGAGCATGACAAAAAAGAATTCATACTCAAAATCAGCAACACCTTTTTTCAAATTGGTATATCCCTTAACTGACTTTATTAACCACAGACATTTCGCGAATACGCCACTCGCCATACTGCCGAACCAAATTATACCTAACTCTTATGGTCTCGTTATAAGACTTCTGTCGATTAATTTGACCGTTCTCATAAAAATCAGCCACTTCAGTGACAGAAGCTTCAACGGCGGCATTATTGTTATCCGTAGGATTAGCATCTAAAGTTTCCACTTTGATACTATGCTCGTACTTGCGATAGCGGTTATTTTTCTTTTCCTGTTGGGCAATAAGTTGCCATTGAGCAAGGGCAGAATCCGCTAAAATATTCTCTAAATCATCAATTTCATGATTTGGTCCTAAAGCTGCTGCTTTGGTTGCTAGCCAGGTCTGAATAATTTCTTCTGCTGCTGCTGTTGTCAGAGGCCCTTCCGAAAAAAGTGGTTGGCTTTCACGGTCAGGAATGGGTATTGGTGGTTCATTCAGTTGTATAACCAAAGCTTTACCTTTCACAACTGGTGCTGGTGAAAATAGATTATTTAACCATCTCACAGTGGTTGAAATCATCAGCAATAACGCTAATATACTTGCCACAGCAGTCAATACTACCCACAACAACCGTTTGACTTTAAGGTTGCGATGAACAGACCGCCGCCTACGTGCAGTGATTGAACGGTGTTCCCAACTACGTCCTCCATGACTGGCTGCTGGAGGGGATTTACGTCTTCTTGATCTTTGACGTTGGGAAGATACAGGAGTTTGAGATAGATGATTGATGTACTGACTACTAATTCTGCCTCTACGTTCGGTATTGGGAAAGCCTGTGACAGTTGTTTCTACTTGTGTATCCTCAGCTTTTGAAGTCGGGAATGATGGCGGAAACTGGGATGGTGAGTATTGTGAATATTCAGACCCGTTGTAACTTGGTGCTTCTGGAACTTTTCCGACATTGGCTCTGCTGTTAGGAAATTGTCGATACACTACACTAGAATCGCTATGACGATTCTGAGGATTTGTCTGTGTATGGGAGTGGGGATATAACTGGCGGTTGATTGTCGTTTTTTGTTCAGGGGTTTCTGTTGACAAAGGTAGTTGCTCTAAATAAGCTTGTACCCGTTGGTCAGCAAAATAGTCTTTCAGAGAAGCTCGCTGATTTTCTAAATCTCGGAAGTTGGGAAAAACTTCGCTTTGCAACCACCGTTCACCGTATAAACACAGACCCGGTAGCCAGTCAGGGGAATTGCGAGAATTTTCCCGAATAAAGGCTAGGGCTTCATATTCCTGACTTAGTTCTAAGGCGCGGCTTGCTTCTTCAGTTTGCCCCAATAGTAAAGCACATATCGACTGTTCGAGATGCACATCTTGACGTTTGCTCAGACGTATCAGCATCTGTTTTGCTTGATAAATCAAAGCGGGTTGACGTTGAGTAAATCCCCGTGCTACTAAAGCGTAAACAGCTAAGTATGTGGCTACACCAGAAGGACGCTGGCTTTCTGCTTCAAATAATTTGTGTTGTTCTGCGACGGTTAAGTGGTTGCGCAACTGCTGAATAAAGCGCAGAAAATCATCTATGTTCAGACCAGATCGGTCGTCTCCATTGCCATCAATGCCACCGCGCTCATCTAAAATCTCTTGTAACAATTGTAACCCCAAACGGCGCTCGGCAACTTTTTCTTCTGGCAGTGCAAGTAACTCTAAAATTCGATATGGTCGCAGCCTACAAAGATCCGCCTGAATTTCAGCCCGGATGTGAGGGAATAACCCTTCTGTTGCTAACAGCTGATCGCCTGTTTCCAGAGAAGCAGTAGCATTTTCATATTGACCTTGTTGCCATTGTTCCCGACCCAATTCTAAACAGGCAAGAGCAACGGTGAGAACAATATCTGCTCTTTGGGAAGCTACTTCACCAAATTCGCCTCTTTCCAGAAAATTGTCTGCTTTGACAGCTGGAGGAGTGTGATTCACCAGGTATGAATGACCTAGTTTCAGTACTAGTTCGTACTCTCCTAGCTCTTGCAAAATCAGTAGAGCACCAACTAATTCGTCTTGGTCGATATCAATGCTGAGGCTGTGGGATTCAAGAGGATCGTAGCGATCGCCAGTACGATTTTCTAACGCTACGGCAGCATTGCGATCGCCCTCTGAACCATAAGCATGAGCTATGTATAGTTGATCGTAGGCTCTGCGTTCTTTCGGATCTGATAAAACCACGTAAGCTTCTTCAATCAGTTTCCTGCGAGAATTAATCGCTGCCTGGGAATACTCACGTCGCGGCAATTGCTGTCGGCGATCGCTATGTGCCTGCCGCAATTGTTCCTGACTTGCCGCCAAAGGTAGTCCTAAAATTCGGTAGTAATCTAGCGGAATTCGCACAGCCTACTTCCCCTGCAGCGTGATAAATATAATTTTCCCAGAACATACCAGGAGTGTAAAAGCGTGCCATAATAATAACTCGTTGTTTTCACACAACAAGTGTGTTTGGCAACAAGTTTACTTTTACCTCCCCATTTTTTTGGGTGACAATGCCAATTATATTTTTCTGGCAAGAAATTTTGATTTTTTTCTTGCTTAAGTATATGATTAAAACTTTTCTGTTCCTGGTTCAGAGGAGATTCCCCCAGCATCCGAGCAAACAAGCATCGTATTAGAGGTTTGCCGCTGCTTGCAAGCACAGTGAGACATAACATAATCAGTTAACTATGACAATTATCTAGAGAAATAAAAACATCAGAAGTTTTGTTTTTTTAATTTGTTAATGAATATGCAGAAAGCAAGCTATCCTGATTGGTAGTCTAGGGCCTAAGGTTGTCATCTTACCCCCCAAAGACAAAACATAAAACAGTAATAGTCAACAACTGTTTAATTTTTGACTCCTTGTGTGAGCGTAACTTATCCAATTTATCTTGTTATCTTGAAATTAATCTAAAAATGGTAACTTTAAGTGTTACTACGGGGATGAGAGAGAAATAATGATTCAAGAACGCACTTTACCTAAATTTGATGTGACAGCCGTGCAGATAGACAAACAAGAAGGCTTACGGTTGTATGAAGATATGGTATTAGGGCGCACCTTTGAAGACAAGTGCGCAGAAATGTACTACAGGGGCAAAATGTTCGGTTTTGTCCATCTGTACAATGGTCAAGAAGCAGTCTCCACAGGCGTGATCAAGGGAGCAATGCGACCGGGTGAAGATTTCGTTTGCAGTACCTACCGCGATCACGTTCATGCCCTCAGTGCGGGAGTACCAGCAAAACAGGTCATGGCAGAGTTATTCGGTAAAGCCACAGGTTGCAGTAAAGGACGCGGTGGTTCTATGCATTTGTTCTCTGCTGAACATCGTTTGCTGGGTGGCTATGCTTTTGTAGCCGAAGGTATTCCCGTAGCAGCTGGGGCGGCTTTTCAAACTAAATACCGTCGAGAAGTCTTGGGTGATGAAAGCGCTGACCAAGTGACAGCCTGTTTTTTTGGCGATGGTGCTTGCAATAACGGTCAATTTTTTGAGACCTTGAACATGGCTGCACTATGGAAATTGCCCATAATTTTCGTAGTTGAGAATAACAAGTGGGCTATTGGTATGGCTCATGAACGCGCAACTTCTGAGCCAGAGATTTATAAAAAAGCCAGCGTATTTAAGATGGTAGGCGTGGAAGTAGATGGTATGGATGTCATGGCAGTGCGTGCAGTGGCACAAGAAGCTGTAGCCCGTGCCCGTGCTGGTGAAGGTCCAACCTTAATTGAAGCACTTACCTATCGTTTTCGGGGTCACTCTTTAGCAGATCCAGATGAATTGCGAAGCAAGACTGAGAAAGAATTTTGGTTTGCCCGCGATCCAATTAAGAAATTTGCTGCTTATCTTACAGAACAAAACTTAGCAAGTGATGAAGAATTAAAACAGATCGATCGCAAGATCCAGCAAGAAATAGAAGAAGCAGTGAAGTTCGCTGAAAGCAGCCCCGAACCAGATGCCAGCGAATTGTATCGCTATGTGTTTGCCGAAGACTAGTAGAAATTGTGAATTATGAATTATGAATGCTAAAAAAATTCATAATTTCATGATTCATAATTTATAGCTCATCATTACAAAATTGTGTTTGACATCTTACAAGAACAGAGACAATACCTAACTTTAATCCTTTGCGATCGCACCGCCAACTCTCAGCTGGAAGTTGTACCAGAACGTGGCGGTACGATCGCCCGCTGGCGAGTCCAAGGGCAAGAAGTGCTCTACTTGGATGAGGAACGCTTTGCTAACCCTGAGCTTAGTATTAGAGGCGGTATTCCGATTTTATTTCCCATCTGCGGAAATTTACCAGATAATACTTACACTTACAAAGGGCAGCAGTATACCCTCAAACAGCATGGCTTTGCTCGCGATCTACCCTGGGAATATGAACAGGTGTCTGATGAAAATAAGATTTTTCTGAGGCTCCATCTTGCCAGCAACGAGAAAACAAAAACAGTATATCCCTTTGATTTTCACTTAGCTTTCAGCTACATCATCCAGGGCAATACCTTAGAAATCCAGCAACAGTATACTAATCATTCTTCGGAAGCAATGCCCTTTTGTTTTGGGTTTCATCCTTACTTTTTGACACAGGATAAAACTCAGCTAGAATTTGCAATTCCTGCTCAAAACTACCAAGACCAGAAAAGCAAGAAAATTTATACCTTTAATGGTAAATTTGATTTTACCAAGGATGAGATTGATGTGGCATTTAAACCACTCAGCAGTCAATTTGCCACCGTGAGCGATCGCGATCGTAAAATCAAACTAAAACTAGAATATAGTGACATCTTTTCCACACTCGTGTTTTGGACGCTTAAGAGCAAAAACTTCTACTGTTTGGAACCCTGGAGCGCCCCTCGCAATGCTATAAATACAGGTGAGAATCTCACGGTTTTGGAACCAGGTGCTACCTGTTTGGCAACAGTCAAAATTTCGGCAAACTTTTTCTAAATCTGCTTGCACATCCACAGATGTTTGTGATATATTGATGGAGTTGCGGTTTGCGAAAATGCCAGGGTCGCTAACTCAATGGTAGAGTACTCGGCTTTTAACCGATTAGTTCTGGGTTCGAATCCCAGGCGACCCATGAAAATATAGATAACATGTATGACAAATATTAAGCATTATTTTGTGCATTTCAAGCTATAGCGCAAACTTTTTCAACTATAGGCACCCATCACTAGTTATAATTTCCTATAAGCCCACAATAATTTTTTAAGATTGGCGTAATATTTATTTACGCTCTACTTCAAACCGATTAGCTGACAACTACATTAGGAGGACTATCTATGGCGCTCGTGCCAATGCGGCTGCTGTTGGATCACGCGGCTGAGAACGATTACGGTATCCCAGCTTTTAACGTGAACAACATGGAGCAGATTCAAGCGATTATGCAAGCTGCCCATGAAACAGATAGCCCCGTGATTTTGCAAGC
>JANZYY010000199.1 GCA_026419705.1 Fischerella sp. | reverse complement strand
GATGTGTATAAGAGACAGGTGCTTGATCGTATTGGTATAAAGCAGTCATCCCAACACCATTTAACACCAACACAAGCATTGCTGGCACTAATGGTACCCACCAACCCCAACACAACAGAAGTAAATAGCTGGTAAATAGTAAAATAGTACTGGCAGTAGCGACAACGAAAAGATTCCGAAATGGAGAGTTGGTGAGTCTGGCGAAAATAATTCCTAACAGACCCCAGCCTGCGATCCATGCGTATTCCCAGCCATCAGCCCAAGTGTTTAAAAGTGGTCTAGAGTCAAGTACAGCACTGACAATAGCTGAAGTTGCGTGTGCTTGAACTTCTACTCCATAAATGCGTCCGCTGGCAGGTTTAGTAGATATAACTGCAGAAGTAGTGATAAAATCTTTGACGCTGGGCGCAGTTACCCCCACAATCACAATGCGATCGCGTATCCACTCCGGTTGAAATTTCCCAGTTTTAATTTGATTTAAAGATAAGATCCTGAATCTTTCTTGACCACTACGAAAATTAAGTAATACCTGTACCCCACCAGCATCAGTTCTGACATACCCTCCAGAGTTAGGTAAAAACCGGGGTATTTCTGTATTACCGAACCTCATCGCCTCAGGATCGCGAATGCCATTTTCTAAACTAAGATCTTGATTAGCTAAGTAAGCCTTTGCCAGACAAAGAGACAGAGATAACTTGTATTCTGTTTCTGTAGGTGTTGCTAACAAGCTGCGCCGCAATTTTCCGTCAGCATCAATGATTTGGTCTGCAAAACAAACTTGTTCGGAAGGTAATGCTGGTGGGGGAGCAATTTCCTCTGGCAAAACTTTTTCAATCGCAATTAAATTTTTAATATCCTCAAACGCACCGACAAGTTCAGCATGACCAGGTTCAACAGGTAAATCTCTAATAATATCAAGACCAATAACTCTGGGGGCGAGAGAATTTAATTTCCTCAATAGTGCTGCAATTTCTCGGTCTGGTATGGGATACTTTCCCACACTGCGGATATCCTCTTCATTGATTCCCACAATCACAATGCGCTCGTCAATTGTTTCCGCAGGACGCAAACGCAGCAAATTATCAAAGGTAAGCCATTCTAGAGCCTGCATAGAACCACTTAAACGAGCGACTATTACCAGTCCAATCACCGCTATACCTGGTAATCCACCTACACGCCAAATGGCTAGTTCCTCTTTGACTCTTCCCCAAAATTCAGCCTGCATTTGTTTGTTGTTAGTTGTTTAGTGTGAGTTGTTTGGTGTTAGTTGTTTGGTGTCTCAACCAACAACCAACTATCAACAACCAACTATTAAATTAATCAATTAACCCTTCTTCTCTAGCTCGCATTTCTGTTTGAATTCGCATATTTTTTCCGTCTTCAGGATAAATGTCCAAAGCGTCTTGTAGCTTGCTCCAGTAATGGCGCACCATGCGTTCGCCAACACACATTCGCTCCGCAATAGCCTTATCTGTTAACCCTTCTTCAAATGCGAGAGTTAACACTCTCAGCCACTCTGGTTTTACCTCTAATCCAGAATGAATTCCCTTGATGTCTTTTGTATGAGTTAATCCTTGTAATGCCCAATCTACTCTGGTTAACATTTCCTGACTAGAAAGACTTTTATCTGCAACTGTAAAACCTCCTTTATGAACATCAATGTCAGGTCTAAGCCGCACTAATGTTCTAACATGAGCACTTTGGACTACAATGTTGAGATTCGGATAGTTTTTCATTAAATTGCGGAGTAATTTAACACCCGTATCAGGTCGTGCTATTTTTCCAGGACTCTCTGGTAGAGACAGATCCATAACCACAAGTTCAGGCTGCATACTCGCTACTTGATTGAGAGCTTGCTGGGCTGTGATCGCTGTAATAAATTCAGCATCTGCATATTTTCTTCGCAGCACTTCTATAGTTCCACCTAAAACTGATTCATGGTCATCAATTACCAAAATTTTTAACAATGCTTTTCCTGATAAAGCTTGTTTCATAATTGACACCCTAAAATTAAGTAGACAACTATCCGATCCGTTTATTAATCTACACGAAGAGAATAGATTGTGTATAGAAACGTAAATTTTAATTTATTTAATGATATTTATATAATATAGGTTAATCTACGCGATGATTGCTTACCAATAAAAATAGCAAGTAATACTGAGATTTTTACTACGACAAAAACATTTACCTGAGATTAAAAATTTAAAAGCTTCACAAATGAATTGAAATTCAGGTAAATTTTTGTAAAATACAAGTGTGGAAATATCAGGGTAAGTAATTTGTACTATCAGCTTACTGATATCTGCCTGTTGTTCTAATCTGACGTAGATTGAAATTTGTGTTACAACCTCTGGCAAACTAATTCTAAGTAACTCTTCTAAACTTCTTAAAATAATCAGGCTACGTTCTGCTGGTTCATGTCGCCAAGAGGTAGGCAAATCAATATGAAAATATATGTGGGGATAGGATGTTACCCAAGGTTCTAATAAATATTGAATTGCCAGGGGTAAGCTATCTTGAAGATAAACCGGAAACAAGCGATCGCTCAAGTGCGCCAAGGATTGATGAAAATTATCAATTTTTCTTAAGCATTCTTGAGTTTTATTTACCGATAATTCCAAATTATCTTCTGGTAATAATTCTAAACTGCGGCGAATCGTGAAAGATTCCTGCAATAAATCGTCCCGGATTTTTTCTGCTTCCAAGAAGAGTTTTAAAGATTGTCTACCAGACCACCATTGCAATGCTTGTTGAGTTTTATGATACGTTCTGGTAAACAAAATTAGTGTCATAATGTAGACAATCAAAACTATAATTTGTATAGTCAATTGGTAGCTCACAGGACATTGGTAGCTTAGTTAATTGCCTAGTGAAAGAGAGTGGTATTAAGTAGGATATGGCATGTTTATGCCTAAAAAATCGTTTTAAACAGACAAGATTGTTGCCAGAATAAGCTGTTTTTATTACCGAAAACTGCATAATCAATCACCGAAGTTTGAAATTTTATGATTAGTAGATTGTTTAAAGTATATATACGATGACATTCCCAGGCAAAGCCAGGGAATCAGCTACAAGAAATTTATGTTTTTCATTTCGAGAAAATGGGATGTGAAAAGCGCAAGAGTGAAGTTTGTTTATAAATCTGTGCTTAACCTTACTTTTCTAAGCAAAAATTGCAGCGCAGTTTCTTGTTGAGAAATAATGTCAGCAGAAGCATTCATCCCTGCTTGGATGTTGCAAGTACGATTGTATTGGCCGAAACTTTGTTTTTCGGGTTGGATAGTAGCTTCAAAGAAGCCTGGATGAGGAGTTGTATTACCTGCTGCGATCGCGGCTGGATGATTTATTGCAGGTGCGATTGCATCTGGAGAAATAGCACTGACAACACCTTTAAGAGTACCGTAATCAGGGTAGGGACAAGCATCAATTCGTAATTGTACTTGTTGACCAATTTCAACTTTTTTAATTTCAGCAGCAGGAATCATAGCTTTAACAACTAAAGGTGCATTATAAGGCACTATTTCTGCTACCGGTTCTGAGGGACGCACTACTTGACCAGGGTTACGTAAATTGAGCTTGAGGACGATTCCATCACTGGTAGCGCGAATGACGCTACTTTGCATTTGAACGAGAATTTTTTGTCGTTCTTTTCGATGTTGTTGAATTTGATTTCTCACTTCAATATTTCTTTGCATTAAAGTATTTTTCTCTCTGAACAGAACAGCAAGGCTTGATTCTCCTTTTGCTTGTTCTTGAGCGATACGTTCTTGAGCAATCTCCACCGTTGCTGCACTTGGATTAAGAGCTGCTGTGGCTGTTTGTAGATTAGCTCTGGCGATATCGACAGCTTTTTGTTCCGCCTCAACTTCTAATATTGCTTGCTCAACAGCTAGTTTCCTCTGTTCGTAATCACGCTTACCAATTGCTCCATATTCTGCTAGTTCCCGAAAGCGATCGCGATCCTGTTTAGCAAATTTTAAATCTGCTAAAGCTTTTTTTAAACCGGCTTCAGCTTTTTGTAAATTTGCCTGTGCTGCTTGCAATTCGCTTTGAGATTTGACTTGCTCATTTTGATAGTCTCTTTGATTGCGTGCCAAGTCTGCTTGTGCAGAAACAACAGTCCGTTCAATTAGTCTTTTTTCCGCTTCAATTTGAATATCTAAAGTTCGAATTTGAGCTTGAATTTGAGTTAATTGGAGAATGCCTTCTCGAATGCTATTTTGCAATTGGCTATTTTTGATCTGTAATTCTGTATCATCAAGACGGGCAATAATATCTCCCTGTTTAACTATTTGATTTTCTTTTACAAAAATACCTTTAACAGTTCCTTCTATTTCTGGTTGAACTAGCCGGATGTCTCCCGCTGGACGAACGATCGCACTTGTTCTAACTGTGACATTGTATTTAATGTATGAAGCTAGAGCGATCGCTATACCAACATTTGCAATCAGAAACAGACCAGCCAACGATGTCCAACGCCCAATTGGTGGCAGAAATTCGTCAGTATTAACTGAGGGAAGAAGTTTTTGATTATGAGTGTAGAGCATGTTAGTAGTTAGTAGTTAGTGGTTAGTAGTTAGTGCTTGTACCAGACGTGCCATGGCACGTCTGTACATTGGTTAGTAGTTAGTGGTTAGTAGCTACTATCTACTATCTACTAACCACTATCCATTACCAAATTCAAGGAATCAAAAAGTCTAAATGGTCACCACGTTGAGAAATTAACTCTTCCACAGAACCTTGAAGTTTTAATTTACCCTGTTCTAAATACACAATCCAATCAGCACGATTAATTACTCGAGGACGGTGGCTGATCAAAATTGTTGTTTTACCACGACGATGCTCTAATAATCTATCTAAAACTTGTGCTTCACTAACTGGGTCGAGTCCAGCAGTAGATTCATCTAAAATCAGGACTGGTGGATCTGTAACAATAGCTCGTGCTATTGCTAGTCTTTGACGTTGTCCGCCAGAAATATTTGCGCCAAATTCACCCAAAACAGTTTGATATTTGTCGGGAAGTTTGCTAATAAATTCGTCAGCTTCAGCAATTTGGCAAGCTTTGACAATTTGCTCAAATGAAACGTGGGGTTTTCCTAAGCGAAAATTCTCAACAATCGAACGGCTCCAAAAGTGAGCATCTTGAGGAACTAGAATTACCTGTTGGCGCAAACAATCAAGGGAAAGGTCATCTAGATTATAAATTCCAATCCGAATATTGCCCGATTGCAATGGATATAAACCTGCGATTAGTTTAGCAACGGTGCTTTTACCGCAGCCGGATTTACCAATAAAAGCGACTACTTTACCACCTGGAATTGTCAATGAAAAATTTTCTAGTAAGTCTATTCGACCAGCATAGTGAAAATTAACATTATCGCAAATAATGTCAGCTTCGCTGGGTATTGCGACAAATTGTTTCTTGGTATCTTTATTATCTTCTGGAGTAGAATCTATAACTTCTGTTAAGCGCTGGACAGCTGTTCTCGCCCGCGTATATTCATCTACAAAACCAATGACACTACCAATTAAGGCAAGAAAATTGGTATTCATGGCATTAAATGCCAGTAGTTGTCCGATACTTAGGTTTTCCTGTGGTTGAATAACCAAATTACCACCAAACCACAACAAAGCAACGCTACCAATCGCAGCAATAAAGCCAGAGAAGGTACTGTTAACAATGGCAATTTGCATTGTATTTAAAGTGAGGGTAGCAAGACGACCGAATCGGCTTTGAAATTCATCCCAAAATTGTGGTGCTGCTGTGGTAGTTTTGAGTGTTAGCGCGCCTTTAAAGGTTTCTACTAAAACGCCTTGAGCTTCTGCTTCTTGAACTAAGAGTTCACGCGTTTTTACTCTTAAAGTTGGCTGGAAGACAATTGTAGAAAGAGTCATAACCGCAGCGATAACTACAGCCACTGTCGTCAATTTCCAGCTATAAAAAATCATGAAACCAAAAGAAACCAGCGCAATAAAAAATTGGCTGGGTAAACCAACAATTACTTGAGCAACTAATTGATTAATTTGGTCTATGTCTCGCAAGCGGCTAACAATTTCACCACTACGACGAGCTTCGTAGTAAGAAAGAGGTAATCGCAGAATTTGTCGCCCAAATTCTAAGACTAAACCCAATTGCAGACGTTGGGCAAAATGAGCAATTAAGTTAGACTGTACGAATGAAAGGCTTGTGGACACAAATTGCATCACAACCACAGCGATCGCCACTGTAGTGAGCAGCCTTGTATCCCCTCTCACCAATACATCATCAGTGAGAATTTGCAACAAAAACGGCGAAGCTAAAGATAGTAACCCTAAAACTAAATTTAAAGGTAAGGCTTGTGCTAGTATGCCGCGAAACATCCAAACACGCTTGAAAAAACGCCAAAAACCGCCAACTTCGTCGTCTTCTTGGGCATAAAAGCGAATTGGATCTGGCTGCAATAACAACATCAACCAATCTGTCCAATTTTCTGCTAAATCTTTTTTAGACAGATAACGGATGCCAACTGCGGGATCGGCAACTACACATTTTTTACCTTGCTTACCATATAAAACAACCCAATGATTTCCCTGCCAGTGAATAATAGCTGGTAGAGGTGCTTCCTTCATTCGGCTTAAAAGTTCTGGTGAAGTTTTCACTGGACGAGCATTAAAACCGAGTGTTTCTGCACCCCGTTTTAATCCCAACAAAGTAGTTCCAAACTGTCCAGTACCTACCGCTTCACGGATGTGATTGAGAGTAAAAGTACGTCCATAATATTTAGAAATTGAAGCCAGGCAAGCAGCCCCACAGTCTTCTTCACTATGCTGTCGAATAACTTTGTATTTCATTAGTAATCCACCCCAAAGATTGAAAGCTAGAATCCGGAGGTATTATCAATCTGTTTGCCTGTTTATGATATTAATTACCCATTTAATAAAACAAGTAAAATATGATCCTGCGAATAAAACTCAGGGGACTGAAACCATACTCGCGCATCCTGCGCACGGTATCTCCAAATACCGAATTCATATTAAATCCAAAAGTAATTTTGGAAGAATTATATGCGGTTATTTGCCTAGATGAAAGTCTAGTATCACCATCAGAAATGTTGTACTCATTACTTGCAAAAGAATTTGTATCTTCCCTTTGAATGACAAAATCAAATCCTCCTGATACGGTTTCCTGTTCTGACTCAGATAACTCCATAAATAAATCTGATTGTGTCAAGTTGTTACGCTCGCCCACAGTATCACCTCTTTTGAAGCAAAATAAAGCATTAAACCAAAATTTTTGCTTTATATAATTCTTGATTAGCGTTGCAGAGACAGCGAGATGATTTTATTTTCTATTACATAATGTGGTACCCTGCAGTTCCAGCGCGTAATCCTTATCGTCCCGTCCCTTGTGCAATGCTCATTTCTTTGCTACATGCAGTCAGCTATCAGCTGTCAGTGATTAGATACTTGATTGACAATCATCGCATCCATGCAATGACCCCATTAGCTGATAGCTGACTAAACTATAGAACAAACCCTTATAGCAAAGATGCCAGATGAAATAGAGGATTCCAGAGTCAGAAATTATTAAGCCTTATCACTTACACACCAAACTAGAGCGTTCAAAAGCGTTTAGTTGCTGTATAATTAGGGAAAGGAAAACTTTCTGGAATCCGGATTAGGCAATTAACTCATCCATTAATTGCCTAGTCTGATTTTTTTGAATTACTATGGGGTGAAGAAAATTTTCTTCAGAGCTTCGGCGCTGTAGATCGCTTTCTGAGCTGCGAATTTCTGGCTTACTGCTGCACCTTGCTTAGAAGCTACAACATCGGTATCTAACATGAAGGCATTTTCTTTGCTATTGAACAGGGTTTTAATTGTATCTTCAAAAGCAGGATACTTGTAATAATCGTAACTACCACCAGCAACTAACTCTTGTTGCTCTTCAGCTATATCGGTGAACAGTTCAGATGCGAAAATTTCATTAGGCATACTTGAAAACTCCTTGGTTGTAATCTTGGTGTTCATTTAGAGGCTTTAGTTGATTGCCTTTTGTTTGGCAGCTCAACTGTTTGCTTGTTTATTACGATATACGTCTGCCAATAGATATAGCATTAGAAATTAGTGCAAACTTAATTGCCAGGTTGAGAATCGCTAATTGCAGGATAATGCTAGTGTTATTTCCGAAAAATACATTTAAATATAATTAACTTGGGATTTATTATTTCACAAAATTCTTGATACAAATCTTTCTCCCTTGTCCTCCTTGTCTGTTCGGTCGTCAGTTGACCAATAAAAAATCCAGTTTCTTGTAGAAACCGGATTTATGCGGACAGGCTCTAAAAATTCACATCTTGCACCACTTCTAACAGCCTGAAGAAAGAGTCTCCAAATACTCGCTACCAGGTGAAGGGTCGTGACAATAACTAAGGCAATAAGCTCTCTCAGTAGAGATTACGATCATCAAATATAGAACTTCATATAGGTATATTATGCTATCCAAAAAAAGCATAACAACACCCTAGAAAAACATTTACTCTTAACAAATAAATTAAGGGGAGCATCCCAGTTTTTTGCAAAGAGGGCGAAAATCAGTCAGGATAAGTAAGACGAGTGTATTTATCTAGCGATGA